>CAYQDH010000001.1:0-9389 GCA_964416075.1 uncultured Anaerolineales bacterium
CTCCTAAAACACTGTGCGGGGATGACATGCACGCCCTCTCCGTCAGGTGCGTACCACCACAGAACGATCCCAGGCATCGCCCGTTTGACGAAAAGACCTTCCTCAGCATATCATAGCCGTGATGCGCTGCCAAACCCGATGGAGAGGTGGCCAGTCGGCGAGTAGAAAGCGGGCAAATGATGAGACGTCTCCAGGCCTGGGCTCTGGTTGCCACATCCCTTATCTTGCTATGTTGGCCTATGCCTGCCAACGTGATAGCGGCGAGTTCAGCGATAGCCATCGATATGCCGCTCACCCCGATCAACACCACGGAGTCGATCTCTCTCGTGGCTTATTTCCTGCATGCCGACCTGCGCTGTGACGATGCGGGGTGCGTCGTGCAGGTTGCTCAAACCTACCAGGTTCGTAACCAAGGCCAGGAGACGACTCTAGAGCTTGGCCTACCTGCTGAGGAGGGCTTGCCGTCCTACGCTTTGCGCTTCGAGGGGGGGGCTGCCCTGGAGTCGGGCGCCCCCAGCGCCGACTATGCGGCCACCTGGGCCATCCCGCTTGGGCGAAATGAGCAAAAGAGGGTAGTCCTCACTTCGAGTCATCCGCCACAGCAAGGCCGGTTCGTGAGCTGGCGCTGCGAGATGTCCTATCTGGCGCCCTGGGGCGTCATTCAAGGCGCACGTATGGAGTACCTATTTCCCCAGCCGATTACCGATGATGCTCTTTTGAGTGCTGAGCCAGGAAACCCCCGTTTTGGCGAAGGCGGCCTTTTGTACTGGGACTATGAAGTCCTGCAAGATCCGCTGAACATGGAAGTGATAGCCCTCTCGCCGACCACATGGCAGCAATTCCAGGGGTTGCGCGGTGGGCAGAAACACAAAGACCTGGCCTTGTTCTATGAAGCGCTCTACCAAGAAGCCCAGCAGAAAGGGCTGCCCATGGCAGACCCTTACGCTCGTGAGGTGGCCGAGTGGATGGAGGTGCTGCGAGCCAGGCCCGATGATCAGGATGCGCGGCGCAACCTGGCCCGTGTTTTCAAGGCTAGAGCAGATGCCGTGCCTTCGCTGAGACTGAATTACCTGCTGCTATTGGCAGAGCAACTGGACGCCCTATTGCAGCAAACGGGAGATGTCGAGACGGCCAATGAGCTCGTTCGCGCCTATGAAGAGGCATCGCGCATCGCGAGCGAAAGCAACGATCCCGCTGGTGCGCTCAAGTATCTACGTCAGGCCAGCGCTGTCCCCGGGGCCGCAACCTCTGGCAGCCAGGATGTGCTGGCCTTGCGCCTGGCGCTGAGCCTGGCCCAAGAGGGACAGGTGGCCGAGGCCCTGAAGCAGGTGCAAGATATCCTGTCGCCGGACCTGCGCGAGGTGCTATGGCGCTATATGCCGCCTTTTTCCTCGGCACACTCGCGGGTGATCACCGGGTCTCAGGAGCGCATCGCGCACTATCAACTGTTGCTTTATCCGCCCGCCGCGGATAAGGTCGGCGCGCGCTTGGACGAGATCGCACTGGCCCTGCGCTCTATTGAGGGCTGCCAGATTTCGTGGCAATCTCAGGTCGAGTCTCCGAACGAGATAGCGCCGACCACGCCCGTGACCATTACAGTCACGATGAGCGTAACCTATCGTTCGCTTGCCGTCCTGGGGGAACGATCCAAGGCGGTGGTCGAAGGTTTGGCGTCCGACCCCGATCTCATTTCGGTCTTTGTGGCCGCCCCTTGGCACTCTGTGCCCAGCACCTACAGCATCGAGCGAGGCCTGTGGCAAGACCTCCTGTCCTATCAGTCGGAGGTGGACTTGACGTCGTTGCAGCACCCTTGGGAAGAGGGTGCCGACTATGTGCGATGGCAACTCGTCGAGCTGCGCAACGCCAGCCCTGGCGACGAACGAGCCCAGATCGAGCACCAATTAGCAGTACTGGTCCTGGAGCAGCAGAGCCAGATATGGGAGTTGATCCCCTCTGGGGCCTATTGCCTACACCAGGTGAACTACCCGGAATATCCCACCTACCACCCGACCTGGCTTCTATCGTGGGGGCAGGAGCGCTCTCTGCAATCCAGCCATACATTCTATCGCTGGAGCCGCGTCCTGGCCACAGCGGGCGGGGCGATCCTCTTGCTGATGCTGATACTATCCAGGGCGCTCCGGCGCCTATGAGGCGCGCTTTCTAGGGCTCGGTGTCCCGGGGTCTGCCATCGACCATTCCTTCAATCGGCCTGGTTGTATCGCTCTGTTGCGCTTTTACCCAGTCGATCACCGGCTGCCGCCAAGGGATGCTGGTTTCGTAGGGGGCCGAATCATAGCTCTGAAATGGGTATTTACTATTGCCATACAGATAATCTATGGTCAGAAGTCGATAGCTGGCGTCTGGCTGCAGGAGTCTGCCGGTGCGGGTCAGCACGATGCGGCCTGTGTCATCGCGCTCAATGCCTGCCACGACGATACTCTCCGATAGGGCATCCAGGATGGCCTGGACATCCTCTCCCTTGACGGTGAGATCGAGCAACTCGTTATCAAAAGGCAGAACACCGACGATGTCTCCTAGGGTGATAGGACCAGGATCGATCCCCTGACGAAAGCCCCCCACGTTGCTGATAGCGATATCGGCCTGGGGATAGGCCCACAGCCAGCTATCCACGAGGAGATTCTGCAGACCTGGTGACTGCTGAGCTAGGCCTGTCTGGGTGTACCCGATTGTCTCACCCAAGACCACCTGCACGCGCTCTTGCCACTTGGCTGTTATGCCCTCAACCTTAGGATGCGGTTGGATCTTGTCCTCGGCGGCCTTGGGCCACAGAACATCGACAATGCGCTGCTCGCCTCCCACGATTCGGTGTTGCGCCGTGTCGTATACCAGGCGCGTGACCACATAATCGCGCCAGTGGCTGCTGCCGACACCCATAAAGACGTTCCCCTGCTGCACCGTGGCGGGGCTGTGGCAATGTGCCCCATGGAAGAGGGTAATATCCAGGTCGCGTACCTGGACAGCGAGCGTCATCAGTGCCTCGGCACAGATGTGCGCCTGCACCACGATGATTTGCGCCCCTTCCTGGCGCATGACGGGCACCCAGCGCCTGAGGGCGGGCTCGTACCCGCCAAACACCAGGCCCTCCAGGCCCTTGGCGGCCGTCACCTGGGGCGTGGTTTGCAGTGCTAGGCCGATAACACCCACGCGGATACCGTTGACGTCGAGCACGACATAGGGCTTGACCCAGTCTACCAGTTCTCGAGTGCCCTCACGATAAAGGTTGGCGGCCAGGTAAGGGAAATCGGCCTGGGCCATGCGTTCGCGGAGCACGGACTGGCCAAAATCGAGCTCATGGTTGCCAATGGTCGAGGCCCGATAACCCATGGCGTTCATCACCTCGACTGCTGACTCGCCTCTAAACCACGTGGAGATCGCTGGGCCGGTCCAATTGTCACCGCCGCTGAGCAAGAGCACGTTGCCGTTCGCGGCACGGGGATCATGGCCCCGAGAAAGCCAGGTCGCGTCGCAGTTTGCCGCGCCTCCGACCAGGAAATCCCGGTCCACAGTTGGCAAAAGGGCCCCATGCTCGTCGTTGGTGTACAGAATAACAACCTCCCGGCGCGGGTCGGGGGCGGGCTGCATCCTGGTTGCGGCGGGCGCCACGGTCGGCGCGATTTCCGTCGGCGACGACCGTGGCGACGCCGTTGGGCTTGGAACGAGGGTCGGTGTGGGCGACTTACCTCGGCAGCCGCAAGCGAGCGCCACAGCAACCAACAGCATTATGCCCCGACGAATCGCTGTCGCGCGACGCCCAGTCCATACAGCACTTGGTGACATCGTTCATCTCTACCGTGTCAACCATGCTCCATCGACGGCGATCACCGTGCCGTGACAGTAGGCGGAGGCCTCGGAGGCCAGAAAAACGGCGGCGCCCTTGAGGTCCTCGGGCGTGCCCCAACGATTGGCAGGGATGCGCGCCATAATGGCGGGTGCCCGATTGGGATCCTGGGCCAGCGCCATGGTCATATCCGTGAGCATGTAGCCGGGCGCCACGGCGTTCACATTGATGTTCAGCCTGGCCAGGTCGTTGGCCATCGAACGGGTAATGCCCAGAACGGCGTGCTTGGAGGCCGCATAGGCGGCTATCGTTACACCGCCCTGGAAGGAGATAGCAGAGACCACATTGATGATCTTGCCACCCCCGTGCAGGGCAAAATGTCGCCCGGCAGCCTGGGAAAGGAACATGACACACTTCATATTGACCTGCATGACCTTCTCCCAATCTTGCTCCGGAAACTCGAGGGGTGGATGCCGCAGGTTGATGCCAGCGGCATTGACCAGGATATCCAGTCCACCCATCCCTTGTACGGCTTGGCTGACCAGGTCCTGCAAGTCGGCCACGCTGGCCTCCGCCAGATCACAAGGCAGATGAAGGAAACGATGGCCTAGCTGCTGGACCTGTGCCGCCGTCACATCGCAGGATCCCCGCGATACGCCGACGATATCGGCACCCGCCTCCGCCAGGCCCAGGGCCATCCCCTGGCCCAAGCCCCGGCTAGCGCCAGTAACCATCGCTATCTTGCCATCCAGTCTAAACTTGTTCAGAATCACCGCCACCCTCCTTGCCAGATACGAGTATCACGAATGCAGTGCTAAAGAGCCAATGTGCTCTGCGGGCCAAACGAAAGCCAGGATGAAACCGTTGGATGAACCGTGACAAGATGCGGGTTCCGCCCTGGCTGTAGCTGGTCTATGTTACCGCAATGCGCCCGATTTGGCAACGGAGAGGCTTGGCCCATGTCCGAGTAACCGACCGATGTGCCTGCCTACGATGGGTAGTTCGCTTTGCCTTTTTTGTCTACACGCCTATAATACAGGCCGTTCGTCAGAGGACGAAAAATCATATTCAGTTCTCCGAACCACATGGCCTAAGGCTTGGACCAAGGTCCAGGCGATGGCGTGTGGTCGATAGGTGTGCGGGGAAACGCGCATGCCCCCCGGTATTTGGAAAGGAGAACAAGAACGGCGGTCCGTCATGGATCGGCGTTTCCTTTCCATTTTGGGGGAAACGCCGATTTTTTGTTTTATGCACTATCTCTTCACCATCAAGGGAGTATCGTCCACCATGAGAAGAACGCTATCTCTGCTACTGCTGCTCTGTGTCGTGTTGTCTTTGGCCCTGATGGCTTGCTCGGGTAGTGGAGCTCCCAAGGTAGAGTGGGAGCTCAAGATCAGTGGCGCTGTCTCCAATCCAATGACCATGAGCTATCAGGATCTGGCCAAGAAAGACCAGGTTGCCCTGAACGATGTCTTGATGCGTCGCTCGCAGGGCGAGGATATCAACACTTCCTGGGAAGGGCCGGCGCTAGAAACGATTCTAAAGGAAGCCGGTGTCTCGGCAAACGCCAAGACGATCACCTTTGTAGCGGCCGATGGCTATGCCAAAGAGATGAACTTGGCTGACCTGAACCAGGCCATTATCGCGCTAAAGGGTGATGGCAAGTGGATCGCTGGTGAGGAAAACGGCCCCTTGCGCCTGGTGGTCCCAGACCAGCCGGCGAACGCCTGGATCTACCAGATCACCGAGATCCAGGTCGCAGAGTAGGGGACGCCTTGGGTTGATGGTCAAGCCCGCCGGACATCGGGCAAGGGCAAAGAGTGGAGTGACGTCGCGCTCGATCCCCCTCGGCGCAGCGCACCTTCCATTCGGAGCGCTTGATATCGCGGCGGGCACCATACGGTGAGGGATGCTGGCATATCCATTCCCCCCTCGGAATGCCAGCATCTCTCCCAGTAGTTGGTCCACGTACGGCTTGATAACCCCATTCTACGCCATATTCGTGGCCGCGCAACCTTGGCTCACTGGGTGAGGCTTGTGCCTAACGGTGAGCAATCCACAACGGTATGAGCATGTCATCGACCAAGAGCGAGCCGTGATTGCCCAAGCGTTCCTCTTCTCGTACTGCGTGCATACCGTGGTCAGCTACGACTAGGAGCAGCGTGCTGGGTGGTAAGGCTTCCACGAGCAAGCGCATATGTTCATCGACCTCGTCCAACTTGGCTTTTTCCTCAGTGGTGAGAGGTCCAAAGGTGTGGCCAGCGTCGTCGATGCCATGGAAATGCACCGACAGGAAATCGGGCATGTCGCCCGACATCACCTTAAGCGCGTTTTGCAGGGTATTGTCATCGGTAGACCCGTTGTCGTCGCGATCTCCCGATAGGATGATGTGGGCGTTGCGCAGGTTGAAAGCCAAGTCCGATCCCTCTACGGCAACCCCACTTCGTCCTGCGCTGGCGACAACGTCGAAAATAGTCTCGCTCTCAGTGCTGCGAGGGCCGCGCTCGCTGACCCCATTGCGCATGGGCGAGGCGCCCGTGATCATCGCCGCCGTGGCCACCTTGGTTGTGCTTGGATAGACCGTGAGGGCCACGAGCGGCTGGCCCAAAGAGCTCAGGAAGGGCATTTGGCCCTCGGCGCGAGCCTGTTGATAGCGCCGGTAGCCCAGGCCATCGAGGATAACCAGCATAGCCCGCGCCTCTTGCGTATTCACCAGCAACCGGCCCTCAGAGTCTGCGGGCGCGGCCAGGCCCAGGCTGGCCGATAGTGTGGGCGCTACGTCCAGCAGGCTGGCCTGCACATCAGAGATTTCTGTCGGGACCTCAACGGTGATACGGCCGGCTTGTAGCATATCGTCGCCAACCTGACAGCGCCCATTTCCTAGCAGCCAGCTTGATTCGTAGACATCCAGCCAAGCGAACGCCTGGTTCCCGATGGTGACCTGATCCACCGCCGCAAGGCCGCTCTCCCACAGGATGCGCTCCAGTGGCAGCGCGCGCTTATCCTGCATCTCCTCGGGGTACCGCTTCGCCAGCGCTCGCCACTGGCCATCAGTTACGGATGATTCGAACGCTCCATTGGACGAGAGCGTCAGCTCCCAGGGGGCGGCGCAGCCCGCCAGAAAAAGAACGGCCACTAGGCCGTATCCGAGAATCTCTCGCCATGTTCGGATCACGCCAACTCCTTCTGGTGTTCTGTTGAGAATATCAAGGCAGCGCAGTGATCTCGACCACTCCGCTCACCCACCGGCCACGCGACGCTTGCGGTAGTAAAAGCGTGGGCCTGCCGGATACGGTGGCGATGAGGGCATCGGCCACCTCATCGCGAGCATATTCGTTGCTACGGCCTTTCTCGTCCCGCACTCTGAGGCGGCTGTAGGAGCGCTCGGGTGGGAGCAACTGGCTGAGGCGAGCGCCCGTGTAGGTATGAGCATAGTCCCCTCGATAGGTCTTGCCATCCAACGGGCTCTTGTAGATCGCATCACCGCCCTCGGCGATAACGGTCGTACGATCCTGCAACAACAAGCGCCCCATAGAGGTAGCCTGGCCGTCGACCATCAGGGGCGTGGCCGTGCCTTCCACGATGATCCAACGTACGCCCTTGAGCCAGGTCGACTCGTGCTGGTTCTGATCTTTGAAGCGTACACCCTCCATATAGGGCACCAACATGGACTCGGGGGTCAGGTACTCGCGCGTGAGGGTTACGATGCCGCCATCGAGTGACTCGATAGCCACTCGGCTGACATCCTTAGCCCCATAGCGAGCCACGAGTTCGAGCAGGGAAATGGAATCGCCACCCTCGCTGTTGCGGTAGGGGAAAAGGTCATTGACCAGGATGTAGGTGGCCTCGGGCACATCGCCCAGGATCCATATCTGGCTCTGAAACGGCGCATCCTCCCATTCGATGGAGGCGTGAACGTCGTGACAGGAAGCACAGGAGGCCCGAGCGATCATGTCGTCGGTCGGGAAAGCGCGCCAACTGCTCAGGGCCACTCCCAATATCAGGCCCACAACCAGAGCGACAACCAGAAATAGCTTTTGCTTCATCAAGGGCTCCTCATGCAAGAGTCAAGCAGCCGGAGATGCCTAGGTTAGAGCGGCGGCGTCTCAGCCCACAGTTCGAGCAGATCGAAGATGGCCGGGCTGCCCGACTCTGCCCGACTGGCCAGGCCTTCCGCAAGCAGCGAGGTGCAATATGGGCAGGCCGTCAGGCAAGCGGCCACAGGGGCAGTTGCTATCTCCTGCACCCGGCGATCCCCGAGGCGTGGCTGGCCGGGGACCTCAAGCCACATCTGTCCCCCGCCCCCTCCGCAACACCACGTATCGCGCCCGTGGTGAGGCAGCTCCACAAGCTCATACCCGGGTAAAGCGGCAATCAGCTCGCGGGTGGGAGCCACGATGCCCATGCCCCGGGCGAGGTAACATGGGTCGTGATAGGTCACCTGTACCGGCTCGCGCGGAGCCATGCCAGCGAGGATGGCCGCCAGCCGTCCCTCGTGCAAGAGCTCGGACAGGTAACTGGCCGCGTGAGAAACCTGAAACGTGCCACCTAGCTCGGGATATTCATTAGCCAAGGTGTTGGCGCAGTGAGGACAAAGCGTGATGATCCGCTCTACACCGTTCTCATTGAGAACGTCAATGTTGGCCTTGGCCAGTGACAGCCACAGTGCCTCATTCCCAATCCGACGAGCAGCATCGCCACAGCATCCCTCGCGGCTGCCCAGCGTGGCGGCCCGGACGCCAGCCTTCTGCAGCACCTCGGCCAGCGCCCCTACGGCGCGCCTCGCGCGCTCGTCGTAGCCACTCATGCAGCCGACCCACACTAACACGTCGCACCCGGCCCCTGGCCTGAGGACGGGGATAGGCAGAGCACTCATCCACAAATCGCGTTCGCGCGGAGCAAGGCCCCAAGGGTTTCCCCTCCGTTCCAGGTTAACCAGCACGTCCTGCAGGGGCTGGGGGAGTAGGCCCGCATCGAGTACCCGCTCGCGCCTCAAGTCGAGGATCATATCCAGTGGAGAGATGCCCACAGGACACGCATTGTCGCAGGCCATGCACGTGCTGCAGTTCCATAGCGCAGGCTCACCCACCTGGGATGCCAGGACATGCGATGGTCCAGCCTCCTGAAGTCGCTCGATAACCCTCAGAGGATCGAGGGGGCCAGACGCCGCCTGTGCTGGGCATGCCTGGCTGCAGCGCCCGCAACGTGTGCAGGCGTACAGATCGAGCCGCTGTTTCCAGGTCATGTCTCTGGGTCTCTGCGCCCCGTATGGGGGCTCGCCGTCCAGGTTCAAGAGATCCATGCGCGAAAGTGGGGGATTGCGGCGCGTGACGGAGGCCAGGGGCGACAAAAGGATGTGCCGCCACTTGGCCCAAGGAAGCATGATGGCCGTGCCCAGGAGAGTGGCATGTAGAACAGCCCAAGCCCATCCATATAGGCTGCGCAATGTTTGAGGCTGCAAACCACCCCACATGCCCGCCAGGGTGTTGCTCAAAAAGGCCTGCCTGCGCCATGACGGATCGGCCAGGGCCGTGAGCAAACCATAGCTGAACATCGTGAGGAGGACGGCAAAGAGGGCGAATGCCCACAA
>CAYQDH010000001.1:9435-18370 GCA_964416075.1 uncultured Anaerolineales bacterium
GCAGCGAGGAGCAGACCTACAAGCAAGAGTACCATACCCACATCGTTCAGCAAATGTAGGACACTGCTCGCCTCCCAAGGGTCACCGCGCGGCGCCACGAAATGGGAGACAACGAACGAGACCAGGACCAAGATGCCGCCCACAGAGAGGGATAGATGCATCAGCCCGGCCAATTGCCGGCGCCAAATGGATGCCTGGAGCAGCACGTCTCGCAGCAGGGCGTGCAAGCCCTGAGATATGCTTCTCTTGTGCGCCACCGGCCGGGAGCGGGCGAGCCGAACCAGGAGGTCGGCTCCCGAGACGAGCCACAGAAGCAGTACGATACCCCAGGCTACGTAGAGCCAGGGATAGAGGCCAGAGCTGTAGATGAGTTCAGCGATCACTGGTTTTCTCCCACACAGACGTAAAACGGGTCGGCGTCGTATAAAGGAAGGAAACGACACCGACCCGCAACAGAGGTCTACGGGCAGCTCCGGCGTTGGAAGGCCCAACCCGGGCCATCCAGGCAGGCGTCATCTCCTTTTCAAATACGGAAGGCACGGCGGTTTCCCTGCGTTCGGGGCGCTGACCCACTTGCGCGCCCGAACGCCACGTACCCTATCGGTCAGGCGCCATGGAAGGAACTCTTTAGGCCACCTGACTCGGAGATTATTTTCGGCGCGATCGGGGCAAGCGCCTAATTGTCGCTAGCGAACGTTTTCTAAATGCTCAACTCCTCTCCAATCGTACATTAGGCGTTTGAGGGTTGCGTATCAGAACGCAGGGGCCGCCATCTTAACTGGACCATACGACAAGGCCTGGGACATGGGGGTTGTCAAGCAGGGCATGTTTGGGCAGGATACGCAAGCTATAGCCGTGTAGCCCGCTCCTTCTGGAACTGATCGGCGCAGAGTAGATGTATTGCCCGTTCGGATCACGCCCCCCCGTGGTCATTTCCGCGATGCTATAGTCGACAATATCTCCCTGGGCGCTGATCAGCCCGTAATAGACTTGCACCAAAACGTCCTCAGGCTGAAGCTCACCCAGGCTAACCAGAGCCTGGATATTGACCTGGGTTCCCACGGGCAGACCATCTTGGCTATCGGAATGGGCGGCGGTGATGCGCACCTCAGCCCAGTGTTGGCGTACTCGCTCCAGCCAGGAGGCCAGGCCCTTGGCTCCTTGCTGTTGCTCGTTATTCAGCGTCAAGTAACGTTGCGCCGCTGGAATGTACAGACTCCGAGCATACTCCTCAACCATGCGATGGGTATTGAACACGGGGCCGATCTCGCGCATGGAACTCTTCATCTTGGCGATCCAGTTGCGTGGCAACCCATCGTGGCTACGCTCGTAGAACAGAGGGATGACGCTCTTCTCCAGTAGGTCGTATAGAGTCTCTGCCTCCACAGCGTCGCCATAGTTGTCGTCGTCGTAGGTCTCCCCGCTGCCAATGCTCCAGCCCACCTCACGGCTGTAACCCTCCACCCACCAGCCATCCAGTGTGCTGAGGTTGATTGCACCGTTCATCGCGGCCTTCATGCCGCTCGTGCCACTGGCTTCCATGCCACGGCGCGGGGTATTCAACCACACGTCGGCGCCCTGCAGCAGGTAGCGCGCCAAGGACATATCATAGTCCTCGAGAAAGATCACTCGACGACGCAGATCATCTCGCCGTACATAATGAATCAGGTCGCGGATGAACTCCTTGCCCGGGTTATCGCGGGGGTGGGCCTTGCCAGAGAAGATAATCTGTACCAGGCGGCCACTCTGGTTGAGGATGCGCGAGAGGCGTTCAATATCCCTGAAGAGCAAGAGCGCGCGCTTGTACGTAGCAAAGCGCCGCGCAAAGACGATAGTCAGCGCATCCGGATCCAGCACTTCCATGGAATCGTCGATCTCTTTGGGTGTCGCTCCACGCCGTTCCAGTTGTTGGCGCAGTCTGGCTCGAGCCACGGCCACCAGCCGCTCACGACGGCGCTCGTGGGTATGCCACAATTCCTCGTCGGGTATGCGATCGACCTGCTGCCAGACGCTTTGGTCGTAGGGACGCTCGATCCATCGTGGCCCCAAGTAGCGCACCAGCAGGCCCGTCATATCGCTAGAGATCCAGGAGCGCGGGTGAATGCCGTTGGTGATCGAGCCGATAGGGATCTCCTGCACGGGGGTCCCTGGCCACAGCTCTCGCCACATGTTGCGCGCTACATCTCCATGCAAGCGACTGACCGCATTCGTCTTGGCTGCCAGGCGCAGCGCAAGCACGGCCATCGAAAAGTTCTGCTCTGGTTGGTTGGGCGCTGACTGTCCCAGCCGGAGAAAGTCCTCGCGCCCAAGACCGAGTTGCTCGCGATAGCTGCTGAAATAGTGATCCATCAGATAAGGGGGAAAGAGATCTATACCGGCCGGCACAGGGGTATGTGTGGTAAAGATGTTCCCTGCCGTGGTCATTTCCTTGGCCACAGCAAAGGACACGCTTTGTTCCGCCATAGCCATGCGGATACGTTCCAGTGCCAGAAAGGCGGAATGCCCTTCGTTCATGTGGCAGATCAGAGAGCCCGTTCGAGCGGGGGAGGCAATACCCAATGCCACCAGGGCGCGCATTCCTCCAATGCCCAGCAGGATTTCCTGGCGGATGCGCATATCGACGTCGCCCCCGTAGAGCCGACCCGTGATGACGCGATCCTCGGGCCGGTTGACATCCAGGTTGGCATCGAGGAGATAAAGCGACACGCGGCCCACCCGCACGCACCAAATCTGCGCTGTGACCATCCGGCCAGGGAGCTGCAACTCCACTGTCAAGGGCTTGCCATCGGCGCCTCGCTCCAACTGGACGGGCATCGTATGAAAGTCGTTGAGCGGATATGACTCTTGTTGCCAACCGTCAGCGTTAAGGTACTGCCTGAAATATCCCTCTTGGTACAACAAGCCCACAGCAACCAGCGGCAGGCCCAGGTCGCTAGCCGATTTCAGGGTGTCGCCGGCCAACACACCCATACCTCCTGAATAGATGGGCAAGGACTCGGTGATGCCGTACTCGGCGCTGAAATAGGCGATGGTCTGGTCTGGCTCATCGGGGTCCAGGTTCTTGCGGTACCACGTCTCTTTGTTACTCAAGTAGCGGTTAAGCGTTTGGTAGACTCGCATCATGTGGGAGAGAAAGCCGTCATCGTTAGCCGCCTCTTCCAGCCGCTCTTGCTTGATAGTGCCTAGCATTAAGACGGGATTGTGGCCCGCGGTCTCCCAATGGTCGCGATCCAGGCGGCGGAACAGGTCCACCGCATCCAGGTTCCAGCTCCACCACAGGTTATAGGCCAGCTCACGTAGGGGGGCCACTCGCGGGGGTAGAGCAGGGACAACCGTAAAGCGCTCATAAGGACGCAACATAGTCGGTACTCCTAACACCTGACATCAAAAGGGATAGTCGAATTCAACCCTCACCACTGGCAGAATTATAGCCCTGTGGGGTGTAAAGAGCAACCTCTGCTGGCCCACCGGTTGAATGCGAATCACTGCCTTCGTGCGAAAAACGGCGTTCGACCCTCACCGCGCACGAGGGGAGGGAGCTAGCCTGCGTAGCAATAAGCGCAGCGATGGCAGCGCGCCCAATAGCCATAGTTGCCGACATCATAATAGCGCGCACAGCCACAGCCCGGACGGCTCCCTTTGGAGATTGTGGGGGGCGGGTAGTGGCCCGAGAGGGCAGCGAACCATTCGTGGTCTCCACAGGCGGCGCGGCCTAGACCGGGTACATGCTCGTGCAGAGGTGCGCCCTCGGCGCAACAGGAGAGGCTAATCTCCACCTCCTGCGCCATCGCCACCAACTCGGTGGCGACTTGGATCTGCCAGGCCAGGTCGTATCCCGGCATCCCCTCACTCCAGCCAGGCAAGATAGCCTGCAGGCGTCGATCAACACGCGCGTATCGGCTGGGGGGAGCAATAAAGTTGATCACCCCCCGCCGTATGCCCAGGTCGGCCACCTGGCGAGCCAGCCACCGGTAGCGAGCGGGGTCGTGGACTGTGGGAATGATAGGATCGTAACGCCATGTGACGTGCTGTGGGCCACCGATGAGCTCGATCAGTGAGACAAGGTGGTCCAGCACGTCGGTGGGCACCAGCGGCTCCCACTTTGTGCCCGCCAGACCGGTGATGGTGATCTGTGCGGTAACCGTGGTGCCCGCAGCCATCGTGGCCCTCAAGGTTTCTGTGCCAAGAGCCAGGACCCCCGCCGGATCCTTGCTCCACACCTGCACCACCCAAGGGGCGCCGCAGCGATCCACGATCTCTCGTAGATGGTCCCAAAAGGCAGGGAATCGCGCAGGATCGCTGCGGCGAGTAATATCGATATAGGTGGCTTCACCCACCTGCTCGCGATAACGGATGTAGTCTTGCAAGCTGTAGGAAAATGGCATTACAGCCCACGTCCGCCCACCGGCTGCCCTCCCAACACGATGAGCCTGGGCGTCAGATCGAGGCGATCCAGGATCAGCAGATCGGCATAGCAGCCAGGGGCTAACTGTCCCACACGATCGGCCACGCCTATGGTGCGGGCGGGCGTCAGGGTGGCCATCTGCAACGCATCGCCCAGGGACAAGCCCACCTCCAGGACGACATGCTGCAGGCATTGCAACACGGTGCTAATGGACCCGGCAAAGGCCGTGCGGTCCGGTAGGATGGCTACGCCGCCCCCTTCTTCCACGATGGCGGTGAGGCCTCCCACTTGATACTCTCCAGGGCCCATCCCGGAGGCGCGCATCGCATCGCTGATGAGGGAGAGCTTTTCCACGCCCTTCATGCGATACGCCAGCTTGATCAAACTGCTGGGCAAGTGATAGCCATCGGCGATGATCTCGCCGGTGAGCCCCTCTTCAACCAAGCCAGCCTCCAACATCCCCGAGACGCGCTTGGGCCCGACGCGCCGTACAGTGGACATGCCACTCCACAGGTGGGTAATGTGCCGCAGCCCTGCGTTCATTGCCAGGCACACTTGCTCGTACGTGGCGTCCGAATGCCCGCCACACACCAGCACACCCTCACGACTGAGCCTGGAGATGATCTCCAAGGCGCCCTCGCGCTCTGGCGCCAAGGTCAGGCTCACCAGGGGGCCGATATAGCTATAGAGCTTTTCCTTCTCCTCCTCGCTGGGCATGCGCAATAACTCGGCTGCGTGGGCGCCGCGCTGTGCTATGGAGAAAAAGGGCCCCTCCATGTGGATCCCCAGCACTCGGGCCTCGGCTTTACCTGGCGTGCGCATCGTTTCGACGATGCTATCGAATGCCTGCCAGATGCGCTCTAGAGGGGCGCTGGCCGTACTTGGGAGCAGGCTGGTGGTCCCGGCCCGCAGATGGCGGCGGGCCATGGTGCGCACTGCATCCAAAGTGCCATCGGTGGCGTCGGCGCCATCCCCGCCGTGTAGGTGCATATCGACGAGGCCTGGGCATATGTACTGGCCCCGGGCATCGATACGCTCTGCTTCGTGAGGGATGCTCACTTGGGTCGAGTTCCCTACCGCTACGATACGGTCCCCGTCGACGAGCACCACACCATCGGGGATCAGGCGAGAGGGGGTGTAGACGGAACCATTGACAAAGGCTTTCATAGTGACCGCCTAAATCTCATAGGCGATGCCCAGCCGCGTCAGCAGGTCGCGCAGATAGGCGATAGAGCGCCGCATGGCATCGTCCATGTCGGGCAGGCGACCGATATCGATCGCGATATACCCACCAAAGTTGTGCTTCTTGAGGGCCATGAATACGCCTTCCCAATCTACAGTGCCCTCGCCCAAGGCCTTGTGGTCATTGATCTTGCCGTCATTGTCGGCTACATGGAGATAGAGGATGCGGCTGCCCAGCTTCTCCACACTGAGCGGGAGGATCTCTTTCTGGGCGTGCTGGTGCGCCGTGTCCAGGACAGCGCCAAAGTTGTCCTCGCCGACGTGGTCCATCAGGCGCAACAGCGCATCGGTGTTGCTGATGATCTCGCCCACGCGCGGCTCTAGGCAGAATGGCAGTCCCACCTTCCCGGCTTCTTGCGCACAGTGGCGAAAGGTGGATACCAAGACCTGCCATTGCTTTTCCCAATCGAAGGCCGGGTCGATGTCTACGCGGAACTCGACACCATAGTTGAGCATCTCTTTGTACGGCCGCTCTCCCAAAAAGTGCAGGGGCGGTGTGTAACTATCGATCTGGATGGTGGAGCACTCGAAAAAGGTGGCCAGCTCGAGGGCTACCGAGAACAGCTCGTAGCCGCGGCGGCGCTCTGCTTCATCGAGGCTCACCAGCTCGGGGATCACCGGGCAAAAGTTCACCACGCGCAGCCCCAATCGGGCGCAGAGGTCTTTTATAGCCTGCCTCTCCTGATGCACTTCCAGCAGGTTGTCTGGGCCGGGGCGGCCTTGGGCCGAGGCGCCTTCTAATTCGACATAATGAAATCCTAGGTCGGCCATCTGCTGCAATGCAGCTGGGATGTCGGCCACTGCCACAGGATAGCCATACCGGCTGATGGCGTAGAGCCAACAACAACTGATCTTCATCATTTCTCTTGCGCCTCGTTGGTCAGCTTTTCCACTTCAGCCGCGAATGTGGCCATCAGTGCATCCACCTCCTCTGGCGTCATCAGGCCGACGGCTTGCAGCACTTTGGCCACAAAGAGCGGCTCGGGCGCCGCGCCCTCGATGTGGGTGTTCTCGTTGATCACCACGCGAGGTACGCCGGCCACGTTATACTTGTTGGCCAGGTGCGGAAACTCGATCGATTCCACCATGTCGGCTGTAATCTTGTCGCTGGCGATGGCCAGGCTGTGGCCCATGCGCACCGCGGCGGGACAATATGGGCACGTGGGCGTGACAAAGACCTGGATATGCACAGGATCAGTGATGGCCTTCAGTGCCTCCAGGGTCGGATCCGTGAGTGCGGTTTTGCCCTGTGATACATCGATGATGTCCTCGATCAGCGAGGTGAATTCGTATCCCGAGGGAATACCGTAGAAACGAACTCCATAGTCCCTCTCGCCCATCACCACGGTGGCGGGAATTTTGTCGATGCCGAATTGCTGGGCCACGTCGGCATTGGTCACGAAATTGTAGCTCTGCAGGCTGATCTTGTCCGAGAGCCCGGCCACCTCGGTGAGGATCTGCTCCGTCTCGCGGCAGAACTGGCAAGCGACTGTCTGGGTGAAAAAGAGTAGCTTGACTTGGCTCTGGAGCGTTTGGGTCAGGTGTTGCTGCAGAAACTGACGATCCTTGTCTTTAAGCAATGGCATGGTCCCATCTCCTTATCTCTCAATAGCCGCTTTTTGCTCGTTGACGACCCGAATAAGCTGTGGATCGAACTTTTGACGGCGATCATAGGTGTACAGCCCGTTCACTTCTTGCTCTATATCATATAACTGGGTATAGCAAAAGGCACACATTCGCGGATGGCCCAAGAGCGTCTCCGTGAGCGCGCGATAGCGGGCCACGAATTCATCCTCGGAGCGCGGACGGGCCTGTACCCCACCATAGCCCCAGGCCTTGTCATCTTCTTGCCCGGGGTTCCACCAGATACCACCATACTCGCTCACAAAGTATGGTTGGCCCTGGTAAGGTGCATCCAGATCGGGACGATTGCGAAAGGGCTCGCCCCCCTTGGCCAGACCCGCAAAGGCGGAGGCGAATAGCTGGGGATCCTGCTGATAGTTGTGGATATCATATATGTCGGTTTCCACATGCTGGTAGCCGCTGGTATCGATCACTGGGCGCGTCGGATCGTAGGCCACGGTGGTGCGATACACATTGCGCAGCACCTCCGGATCCTGGTCACGCTGCGTCTCGTTAAAGGGGCACCAACCGACCAGTGCGGGGTGGTTATAGTCCCGCTGCAGGGCCTCGAGCCACTGCGGCAAGAATACTTCCAGGGCCTCCGGCCTGCTGATATCCAGACCCCAATTGGCGAACTCGCCCCACACCAGGTAGCCCAGCCGATCGGCCCAGTAGAGAAAGCGGGGCTCAAAAACCTTTTGGTGCAGCCGTGCACCATTAAAGCCTAATCCCTGACTGATCTCAATGTCGTGGCGCAAAGCCTCATCCGAAGGCGCCGTGTAAATGCCATCGGGGTAAAAGCCCTGGTCCAGCACCAGGCGCTGGAATACCGCCTTGCCGTTCAGAAGAATGGCTCGGTCATCCCATGCTACTGAGCGTAGGCCAAAATAGCTCTGCACGACATCGTGTGACCCATCGTTGGTATCGAGGGTTAGCGTAAGATCGTAGAGGGTGGGGTGCCCCGGCTCCCAGGCTACCACCTCGCGCAAGGGGAGAACGATTACCGCGTGGCGTCCGGTATAGCGCACCTGACTCAGACCCGCTACCTGCCCCTCCAGCGTAGCCTGCGCCTGGATGCTGCCCCGCGCAGCATCACCGGCCACATCCACTTCGATAATGGCGCGCCCATTTTCGAGGTCCGGGGTGAGCTTCATGCCACGTAGATAGGTCCGCGGCACCGGTTCTGCCCAGACAGTCTGCCAGATGCCGGTAGTACGCGTGTAATGGCAGCCCCGTGAATAGTACTCCGGGCATTGCTTTCCTCCCGCCTGCAACGGCGAGCGGGTATCATCACGGGCTTCGATGGTTACCACGTTGCTGCCGCTCATCAGCCAGGGTGTAACATCTAGGCTGAAGCAGGTATAGCCCCCGCGATGGCTGCCAGCCAGTTGCCCGTTGATCCACACGCGCGCATCATGATCCGCAGCGCCCACATGCAACAACACTCTTTGTCGTGGCCACGTCTCAGGCACTTGAAAAGAGCGACGATACCAGACACCCGGGTGGAAATCCACGTCGCCCAGACCTGAAAGGGGGCTCTCAGGGCAAAACGGTACCACGATCTCGCGAGATAACTTGTCTGCGGCAGGCAGGCCCCGTGCGACGCCACTCAGACCGGGGTCATAGTCCAAGCCCCAGGGGCCATTGAGGTTGAGCCATGTGGAG
>CAYQDH010000001.1:18380-24875 GCA_964416075.1 uncultured Anaerolineales bacterium
CTGCGGTCGTGGGTATTCGGGACGCGGGATATCCATGAGCCCTCCAGAATAAGTGAGTTCACCACGATCAAGCCCGTTCATTATGACGCGAAGCGAGGCCCGTGTCAAAGTTAGTTCGGGGAGCAACTGGCCGTAGATGGGAGAACTACGTGCCATCTATTTATGCCTGGGATTGATGATTAGGACTCTTTGCTCCGTTTCATCAAGCGAGTACAATATCTTGAGTGGGATTCTGCTTGAGCGGAAACCCCGCTTCGGCAGAACTTGAGGAACATTCGATGCCTACTCTGGTCGCTTTTGCCGGGCTCCCTTTCGGTCTTAGAGAAGATTTGTACGAGATCAAAACATCCCAGGAGACCGTGCGGGTTCATATCTCGGCGCAACGCTATACGCCAGTGGTCACCGTCACCTCCCGGCCGGAACTAGCACAGTCTATTCCTGCCGATGGCCTGGCTGAGGGATGGACGTCCTATACATGGTACGATCATCCCTTTGTTCTTCGCGTGGCCTTTGGGCGTAACGTGGCCTCATTAGGCACGCTCAACTCTTGTGCCACCATCGCTCGTCCGCTTTCAGACGACCAGGATATCGACAACGTGGGAGAATTGGTTGAGCCATTTGCCGAATTGGCGCTCGCGGCGCTCAATAACCTGATCGCTGTGGTGCGGCGCAAGGCACGTCTTTACCAGGTCTTTGACCTGCGGCGAGAGGATATCGACATCAGCATTCGCGATGACGAAGGCAAGGTCCTACGGGAAGACCCTTTGCAGGCCACTCTGGTGCAACAAGAGCAACACCAGACAGACATCTTTGACTTAATGGAGCAGCCCGGCGATTGGTACCAGGAAGTGGAAGAGGCGCTGCAGGTTCCTGAGCCTATAAGCCTGGCGCAGGATCTGCTGATGGAGGCGGAACGCGCGCTGGCGCAGCGCTTCCCGCGCCAGGCCATCGCCACAAGCCATACCGCCATCGAAACCGCTGCCTCCCGGTTGCTGAACCGGGGGATGACGCGCCGCGGCATCCCCGATGAAGAGATCGACCAAGTGCTATCGACCAGGAGCCTGGTGGCCAAGCTGGATGTGCTGTTGCGTACCTACGCGGGCTTTAGCCTGAAGCACGATAACCGTAATTTGTGGAAACGCTTCAACCAGCTAAGCGATATGCGCAACGATATCGTGCACCGAGGCAGGCAACCTTCTCATAGCGATGCAGAGCTGGCTATCCTCATTGCCCGCGAAGTGATATCGTGGCTGGCGATGGTGCGGCAACGCAACAAGTAAGCAAGGACCTCTTGGAAACCAGCCACATGAAGGCCACTGCTGAAGCTACACGCTCGATACGGGTCCGGGCCAGGCCTACACCCCTCACCGGACCGGGAACCATAAAGCAAGGAGAAGATCGATGGCGAACGAGCTAAAGAAACGCCAGGATGTTGCGGCCGAAGACAAATGGGATACGATGGCCCTTTACCAGGACGACGCAGCTTGGGATGCGGATTTTGACGCCACCCATGCCTTTCCAGACCAGGTGGCAGCTTATGAGGGCCGGTTGGCCGAATCGGTGGAGGTTTTGGCCGAGGCGCTCCGCGCTTGGCTCGATGCGAATCGGCGCATGGAAAAGGTCTACGTATATGCACACCTGCGCGCCGATGAGGACCTGGGTAACACACGATATCAGAGCATGATGGACCGTGCCCGCTCCGCTTTCATCGCCCTGGGCACCGCAGGATCCTACCTCTCGCCCGAGATCATAGCCATCGAGGATGCTACCATGGCATCATGGATGGATACCGAGTTACTGCGACCCTATCGTGTTTGGTTGGAAGACCTATTGCGGGGCAAACCGCACACCCTATCACCCGTGGAGGAGCGGCTGCTAGCGATGGCCAGCGAGCCGCTATCCGCTATCCCGCGCATTTTCAGTGTCCTCAAGAACGTGGACCTAGCGGCGCGATTGCCCAAGATCGAAGATGAGCAGGGAGAGGAACGCCCTCTTTCGCACGGCTCGTTCATCAAATTCTTGGAGAGCCAAGACCGCACTGTTCGCAAAGCTGCTTTCGATGGCTATTACGCCGAATACAAAGGCAATCGCAGCACCAACGCCGCTCTGGTGGACGGCGTCTGCAAGACGCACGTTTTCGAAGCCCGCGTGCGGAATTTCTCCTCGGCCTTGGAGGCGGGGCTTTTTGGTGACAATGTCACCCGGGATGTGTACGAATCCCTCATCGCCGCGGTGCACGATGCCCTGCCCGCCTTCTACCGTTATGTCGGCCTACGCAAGCGTTTGCTGGGTGTGGACAAACTGCATCTCTACGATGCCTACGTCTCTGTCGTCCCGGCGGTGGAGATGAGCTTTACCTACGATGAGGCAGTAAGCTTGGTGTGCGAGGCGCTACAACCGCTGGGTTCCGGTTACGTAGAGACCGCACGCCAGGGTCTCATGGGAGGTTGGGTGGATCGCTACGAGAACGTGGGCAAGCGCTCGGGAGCCTACTCTTCGGGGTGCTACGATTCCCTGCCCTACATTCTGCTGAATTTCACCGGCACACTGGATTCTGTCTCCACCATCGCCCACGAGCTGGGCCACTCGATGCATAGTTGGCACTCCAAGCATGCTCAACCCTACCACCTGGCCGACTATCGTATCTTTGTGGCCGAGGTGGCCTCCACCACCAACGAAAGCCTGTTGCACCACTATATGCTGGCCCATACCGATGATCGCGCTACCCGCGCTTATCTCATCGATCGGCACCTGGATCGCATTCGGGGCACGCTCTTTCGCCAGACGATGTTTGCCGAATTCGAAAAGATGATCCACGAGCAGCTAGAGGCAGGCCAACCGTTGACGGCGGACTCGCTGGACGAGACATACTACGGCTTGGTCAAGCTTTACTTTGGCGATGAGATGGCTTTCGACGAAGAAGATCAGCCGATTGCCTGGGAGTGGTCGCGCATCGATCACTTTTTCTACAATTTCTACGTCTACAAATACGCCACAGGGCTCTCGTCGGCGCTGGCCCTCGCCTCGACCATACTGGAAGATGGCAAGCCCGCGGTGGAGCGCTATACCCGCTTTCTGAATAGCGGCAGCAGCAAGTATCCACTCGATTTGCTGCAAGACGCGGGCGTTAATCTGAGGACGCCCGCCCCGGTCAAGGCGGCGCTCGCAGAGTTCGAGCGTGGCATCGAGGAACTGGCCGAATTGATGAGTTGACCTTGTACAAACGCGGGGCTGCCTCAGGGGACATGGCAGCCCCGCGTTTTGCTGGCCGCAGCCAGACCGGATGCAGCGATGGTCCAGCAGGCTAGAGCTTGTACCCGAAACGGCGCAGCAACCCCTTCCGCCAGGCGACACCCTCTTCATCCTCCACTCCCTTGGGCGTCGAGCCGTCGATAACTCCCATCACGCCGCGGCCTTGCTCACTGGAGGCCACGACGACCTGGGTAGGGTTGGCCGTAGCGCAGTAGATGTGGCATACCTCCGGCACCATCTTGAGCGCATTAAGCACATTGATAGGGTAGAATCCCTCGCCCAGAAGAACGATAAAGGTGTGGCCTGCTCCGATGCTCAGAGCATTCTTGCGCGCCAACTCGACCAGGGCATCATCGGTGCCACTGCAGCGCACCAGGCAGGCCCCCGACGCCTCGCAGAACGCCAGGCCGAAACGAATCCCTGGGACGGCGCTCACCAGGGCCTCGTGCACGTCTTCCACCGTCTTGATGAAATGGGTCTGGCCCAGGATAAAGTTCAGGCTCTCCGGCTTTTCGATGGCCACCAAGCTAAATTCCATAGCGCACCTCCTGTGCAGCGCTGATCATAGCAGAATCTCAAATCGGCCGGTACCGCGATTATAGGTATCCGTCGTGGGCAGGTCAATCGATCTCCCTGAAACCTGGTTCAGATGGAAGTCTGTGCCATCTCGTGATGCCAGCGATCTAGCGTCTCGTCCCACACACCTACATCCATGAGCGGGACGCGATCCACGGGCTGAAACGTCAAGCATCGCAGAAATCGCTCCCGCTCTGTGGGCAATGGCTCCCTGCCCGAGACCACCGAACAAGCGCTAGTCATGCGTCCACTGGGCGACCTTGGCGATCAGGCCGCGCGCCTCCTCCTCCGAGTCCACCCTGGTCTGCATCAGCAGGCCACAACTGGAAAGCTCGCGTAGCATGGTCTCCACCTCCCATGGCTCCACGGACACATGGATGGCCTTGCCCGCCGCCTGGATGCGCTTCAGCAGCGGGATCCACTGGCGCATGGGCAGCGCCCCATCCCCGGCCACCCATTGGATGGCCTTCAGTTCTCTGAGCTCGAGCAGGTAATCGAGATGGGGCAACGATGGAGGGCCGTCGAGATGAAAGATGACCCTATCGAACCAGCTTAGCTCTTCAAGGAACCAGTCGGCGAAGTAGCGTTCCCAGGCCGCGGGCGAAATGAGGGCGATGAAATCGCATTGCAAGACATTGCAGCGCCCTGGCCCCCAGGTGGGCAACCAACCACTCGTGCTCCCATAGCGCGCCGGCTGCAAGATGTCAAAATAGACATCATAGACCTCTCGCCCGATGATCGTCAGCCGTCGCATGGCGGCCAGCACTTCCTCAGGGTGGTCATACAGGTCCAGGCAAAGGCGCTCTCTCCCCCTCAAGCTGGCCAGTGCATCGCCTCCCGTATGTGTATCGGGAAATCCAGTGAACCACCGCCCATGGCCGCGCACCATGCTCTGGCGCATAAACTGCAGTTGCAGCCTGAACCAAAAGTTATCGCGATCGAGATGCAGTGAATCGATCTCATGCCAGCCTTCGATGAGCGGATCGGTCCATGTGGTGGTGGGGGCCAGAGTCATCCTGCTGCCCAGGAATGCACTAAAGGCATCTGGCCCTAGGTTGCCCCAGAAGAGCGGGAAAGCCTCGCCACCGTAGAAGGTGCGACGCATCGACGTTTCCGCTCGCCCCATGGCGAACTCGACATCCGTCCACTGCCGCCACAGCTCCGGTGTGGGCGGAGCTCCTAGATGCACCCCGGGTGGTGGCGTCAATGGCCACTCGGGAGAGGGAACCGTTTCCTCGCCGACGACGGAGGGCACATTGCTTCGGGGAGCATAAACCTGGATACAAGCCCGATCGATCAGGGAGCACTGCCACCAGGCATCCAGGCGTTGTCGAGCTTTTTCCCAATCTTCCTTGAATTCTAGCGTTGTCATTTCTAGTCCTTCGGTAACTATCGCGGCATCCTGGCTCTTGGGCGCGCTCTGTTCGGATTGGCTGCATCCGGCGTTGGCCTCAGAATAGCGCGCTGCATCCTTAGCGCCGCAGTCTCGCTTTGGAGGGGATCCCTGCAGCTATCAGCAAGAGCACAACCGCGATGGCTGTCGTGATGATTCCCAGCCATTGTAGTGGGTTCGTGCGCCGTAGCAGACGAATCCAGGCCGATTGTGCTTGGGCGGGTTCGCGCCGATAGCTGAGCAACAACTTGGGTCGCTTTTGGCGTATCTCCCATTGCGAACTGGCAAAGAGGCTTTCCCCGTTAGTGGCCCCAACGCCCTTGATCACCAAGCCGTAATTCGCTTCAGGGTGCTGAACCCAATACTGGACGGCGGGAGCTATATCGATGCTCAGCCATTGCTGAGCATCGCCTAATGATAGGTCATCAATCAGGCGGGCCTCATAGTCCTCGTCCGCTTCTCCAGCGCCACCGTTTGCCCAACCCGTCCCCATATCAGCCTCGATCCATGTAGCTAGATCCTCTTGCCATGGGCGGCGCAACATGTACACCTGGAGACACACGGCGTCCGATTCGGTGACTTGCTCCACCCAGAGATTCAGCGTCGCCTCACGGATGGCAGCATCTTGGGGAATCGCTGTTAGGTCGTAGCGCAACAGGGAGGAGCGTATATTGTCTTGCCGTACGTTAAGGGTCGTCTCCTGGCCCATGTTCGATGTCTGGAACCAAGCATCGAGATAGGTGTCAGCGACCCCATCGTAACTCCCCAGGCCCTGCTGCAACACGAGTTTTTCTACCTGGACAACATCGCCACTGCTTGTGGGGGTCGCCTCGGGGGGCCCTGAGGGTGTCGCTTCGAGTGTCGGGCTTGCTTCCTCGATCCGCGTTTCCACGACTGTGGGAGTCCCGAAAGGCGTCACCTCGGGTGTCCCGAATGGCGTTGTCTCAGCGGCCCCTTCAGGGGTAGCTGTATCTGTTCCCGTGGGCTCCACGATAGTGATTGTTGGCGTGCCGCCCGGTTCGGCAGTCCAGGTCAGGGTCCCCTCGGGCCGGGGCGCGCTCGTGGGACTGGCCGTTTGCTCTGGCGTTGCAGCCCATGTCACGGAGGCTTCGGGGAGACTGGTGATAGTCGGGCCCGCACTGGGTGCTGTAGGTGACGCGTCGCTCACAGGGGTGGCCGTTGCTGGCGGCAAAGTTGCCGGCGGCACAGTCGCCGGCGGCACAGTCGCTGTGGGGGTTGCCGTGATGGGCGCAGCCTCCCAACTCACTTCGAGC
>CAYQDH010000001.1:24885-29275 GCA_964416075.1 uncultured Anaerolineales bacterium
GGCCGCAGCATGGCATTGTCTGGGGCGCCAGTATTGGTGGCGTCAGAGCTGATGAGCACATACTCAACCGAGACCTGGCCATCCGCTTGGATGATCACTCCGCGGTTCTGCGACGGATCATCTACCCAGCCCTGCACTAAAGCCGCAAGGTCGAAAACTTGCCACTGGTTCACAGTCCTAAGCGTTGTCTGCGCCACGGGTGTGGTACTCAGGTCTTCGCCGAGCTTGGTGGCGCCCGCGCCCAACCATGCCTGGCTCTTGCTCGCGCGCTCAAAAGTGCTCTCAGCAGCCACCCAGGGTTGCAGCAGAGCATGCACCTGCACGGGTAATTCGGAATCGCGACTGCGCGACTGCACGTACACCTGTAGCCGCGCTTGTTGGATGCGGCTATGGCGAGGGATGCTGCTCAGCTCAAAGCGTATCAGCGTAGCGCGTGCGCTGCCCTGCCGAACAATCAGTCTGCTGTCTGTGGCATAGTTTGTCTGTGGATTCCAGGCATCGATAAACGTGTCCGCACAGCCACTATAGCCGTTCGCTCCCTGCTGAAAAACGTATTGGCCAGCGGCGGGGAGGGGGGGCAGCGATGGAGCAGGCGACGGGGTCGGCGTCGTGGTAGGCCTGACCACAGGCACGCCCGTGGCTGTTGGCGACGGGCCAATAGGAATGAACTCCACTTCCAGGTAGGGCCGGTATTCTACGGGGTACCATTGTGAGGTGCTGAAATCGTATTGCACCGAAACGCGACCCTCGGCAAGCATCACCAAGCCATAGTTTCCTTGGGGATCAGCCACCCACTCTTGCGCGAGTTCCGTTACATCCCACTCTGTCCAGCCCCTTTCTGCTTCCACCAGGGCACTGGAGTATACCTCGCGCGAGCGGTCCCTCCCGGCGTCCTGGGCTCCAGCTTGAGCCCAGGCTTCGGAGGCTGTCGTCTGCTTCCACGTTACCTGGCTAGGATCCCAATAACGACTCACCTTGGCCACGCTCAGTTGCAGGGAGCCAGAATTAGAGCGAGTTGTAGAATAGAGGTGTAGCACAGCGCGCTTAACCGAGGCGTAGGGGGGTATGGAGGTCAGATCAAACCTCAGCAGGGGCACTTTGATCGAGCCCTGACGCGCAGCCATTTTGCTATCCTGGCCATAGTTCTTGTCCTCGGCCCAGGCATCCAGATACGTATCGACGGTGCCCACATAGTTGTCTCCCTCGCGTAGGCGTAGGAGAGTTGGCGTTGGTAGCACAGTGGGTGTAAAGGTCCAAGTGGCTGTGGGCGTTGGCAAAGGAGGAGACGATGTTACACTGGGCGTAGGTGTAGATGATGGTAACTCGGTAGGCGTTACAGACATCTCAACCGATGGTGACGCGCCAGGTTCGGCCGGCGGTTGTGTGGCCGATGGCTCTTCCATCGGGGGGGACGGCGTGGCGCTTGTCTCGACAGTCCAAGTCGGAGCAGTGGTTGGCTCAGACGTGGCTGTGGGGTTCACCGATTCTGGCGTGCCCATGCTGCGTGGGTCCGTATAGACAATCCACAGGCGAGGTCTTACATTCTTGTCATAATATTCGGATGAGGCCAAGTCGTATTGCACCGACGTCGTTCCTGATCCTGCCAGGAGCAACCCTTCATTGGGAGAACCATTGTTCACCCAGTCACGTACCAGGTCGGTCACCTCCAGGTTAATCCAGACCTTGTCCAGGCGCAGCAGTAACTTGGCGACAGCGACCGAGGAGCGGTCCTGTTGTGGATCCTTGCACCCGGTCACGGCCCAGGGGTTGTCCTTACTGGCAACCGTCCAGTTGGCCTCTGCGGCAGTCCAAGGGCGCAGGATCTTGTGTGCGCTGAGGTTCATCTCGCCCGTATTGCTCCGTCCGACTACATAGAAGCTAAGAAGCGCCTTGTCGATCTGGGCTTCTGGGGGGATGAGGCTGAGGTCGAATTTGAGAAGGGGGACCTGAATGTCCCCCTGTCGTACCTTGAGTTTGTCTGCGGCTATGGCATTGGTCCCCGGCGCCCATTCGTCCAGGACCGTGTCCGCCGATGGGTCGAAGCGCACCGCCCCCGCCAGGGGTGTTGGCGTTCCCTCCGGCGGAGGCACAGCCGCCTCCGGTTTTGGTGTCTTGCTGGAGGTGGGTGTATAGCGTGGTGTTTTTGTCTCGCGCGGGGTTGGGGTCAATGTGGGAGGGGTGCCACGGCCCCCTTGCACCTCGACCATGTGGATATACTCATCCCCGTCACCCTCGCAAGAGATGCGGAAATCGCTGTCGCCGGGCATGTTGTTGTTCCAAAAACCATCGCTGACCGTAAATGTTAGGCGCACCCAGTCATTGGTCGGGCCCAAAGATGCACCCTTGGTGCGTACTTGGCTGACCAGGTCACCCTTGGCGTTGCGATATTGCAGGGCAAATGTATCGCTGCCCATGTTCAGGATCGTCAAATGCACGCGATAGTAGACGTCACCATCGCCATCGAGAGGTTTTTGGTTGACGTAGGGATACTGGTCCGCTACATCGAAATCCATATAAAGCTGGTTCTTGGATTGCTGTGTCTTGCGCGTCTGGCGGGAAAAGACGTGGTCCTTCGCTGCTGGCATGTCGTCTCGCTCGACCACATCGGTGCTGCTTTGTCCGCTCTTATCCGTGCGGGTCAGCCAAAACGTCCAGTCCCCCATGTGGCCGGATACCCCACCCTTACCCCAATCGTTCAGAGGGTATTCGGTGTCGCGCAGCACGGTCCACACGCTGGGTGTATCCTCGATCGTTACGCCCAGGTGTCTCACCGTGAAATCGAGCCACTCTGGGTCTGACTGGGAGAAATACTCGGGGTGCAGGTCGATCGCATCGGGATGATAGTGCAGGCCAGCGATCAAAGACCAGTAGCGTTGCTCCTTACCACCCAGGCCAAATGGAGATTCCAGCCAGATGGGCAAGGTCATCGAGTAAGCGCGTACCATGTCCCAGGAGCCTACAAAGTTACCGTATCCCTGGTGGCTATCCAGGTCCACCCACATGCCCGCATGTTTGAGCCCTATCGGGGGGCTAAACGTGGCCGCCTTATCGGCGATAGCCTTGCGTCCGCCACTGCCGGCGGGTGCGTGGTTGATGTAGATCACCTTGTCGGGGAATGCTTCGCGGTGCACAGCCATGGCTTCATCGATGAACTTGCCAAAGTTATAACGCACCTCGCTGGCCTGCTTGTCCAGGTAGGTGTTCCAGGTGCAAGTGAGGTCTTTGACGGGCTGTGTCTCGCCATCCAAGCCGGTGTTGATGACGATAGATGTCACCTGAGGGTTCTTATTATATCGCTCACCAAAGGCGCGGGTCATCTTGTGGTAGGACTCTCGCCAGATGGTGCTGTCGTAGCGCGGCAACACCGCTTTGGTGTCGCAGCCCTCTAGCACGTGGCCCACGCGCCGGCCACCCACGCGGGGCAGCGATACGCCTCCCGCCTCGATGCGATCGTATACCCATCCCGGTGTACCATCATAGTATTGCGCCGACTCCCAGCCCGGGTAGCTGGAGATGTGCGCCATGACCTGGATTACGACCGGCTTCTGGATCTCACGACCGTCCGGCAGAGTGACCTTTAGGGGGGCTTCCTTGGCCAGTTGCTGATCGATGGCCGCCCAATTGTACTGGTCGGGTCCCGGGTTGATCGTTTCCCAGAGTATGAACTGGATCGACCCGATGGGTCCCCATTCGGGATGTTGCGTCTGGAAATCGGTGCCCCAGTCAAACATCTTGTAAAGGATGGGCACGACAGTCGGGCCGCTGGGCGGGTTATATTGCGGCGACACCACTGCACTGGCCACCGAGGCGGCCGTGGGAGGCACAGGGGGCCGCTCCACCGTGGAGGAGGGTACCGGGCTCGGGGTGGGTGTCGCTTTGGGGAGCCCTAGTTGGCAACCGGACAGCACCATCAAGCCCGCCAATAGGAGAAGGACTGCGCCTAGCGCGATTCTGTAACGCATGTTATAAGGGTATCATCCTCAAGAGTGTTATGTGGCGGGGCGAGAAACCTGCCGCGGCGCGGCGAGAAACCTACCACAGCGCAGCTCATAGCGCCGCCTCTGCTAAAGACCGTGGCGAGTATACAAATGGCATCCGCACACGTCAAGTGAAACAACCGGATCAAGTTGAAGCAGAACGATCCCGATGGGTCAATTCCTCCTTGAGCCTGCGCGAAAGACTCTGCCAATCGTAATTCTCCAGCCAAAGGCAGATCGGCCCCCCCACTGCCATGGGCAGATAGGTCAACACATGCAGGACCAACCCATAGCTCAGGGCGATGTCTCGCTGAACGCCAAAAATCTGCAGAGTGATCACACACAGATAGTGGAATAATCCCACTCGCCCAGGCGAGGTGGGCAGCGGCGCCACAGCGCTGATCTGTAGCACA
>CAYQDH010000001.1:29285-38967 GCA_964416075.1 uncultured Anaerolineales bacterium
GATGGGTATATCTAGCCCCAGCGCCAGCGCAGTGATCCAATTGGTGGCCGCGGCCACCAAGAACGCGGCTACCGACCAGCTCCCCAGCCCAAAGGCGAGAGCAGGTGTGCGCATCAGGCGAAGGCTGGTAAACACCGCTTGCAGCAAGCTGCCCACATGCACATGGGCAAGCCACGGATGGCGCATCTCCAACCAGGCAATGATGCGAAAGAGCGACTCCTGGTGGTGGTTGCCCAAGATGATGAGTGCCAGCGCGATGGCTATGCCTCCGCTCAGGATCCAGCCAGCCTGCTGCAGCCATGCTGGCAGGGGTATCATCAAAGAAAGAAACAGTAAAAAGATTAAAAGAGTTAGGGATTCCAACCCTTTGTCCACGGCCGTGGTCCAGAGTGCCTGCGCTTTGTCAACGTGCTCGATCTCTCCCACTAGAAAGGCTTTCGTGATCTCGCCCAATCGAATGGGAGTGACCGCATTGATGGCCTGGCCCACGAGAAAGATGGACAAGAATTTGCCGAGGCGCAAGCGCCGATGGTCAGGATAGAACAACAGCCGCCAGCGTTCGGCCCTGATCAGCGTGGTCAAGACCACCGTCGAGAGAGCGACGGCAAGGAGCAAAACATTGGCATGCCGAATGGTCAGCCACGTGCTGTGCCAATCCACCTTGCGAAAAGCGAGCCACAAAAAGACCAAGCTCAGCAGGATGCCAAGGATGACCTGTAATCTCTCTCGAGCTCTGATCTTACCCAATGGCTTGGAGTACAAGCATGTCCTCACATCGTGCGTGAACGGGTGAAGCCCCGGCTACTACGACCGTTGCGTCCAATGGGCTATAATGGGCCTATGAACAAGCCTTTGCCTAATACCGTGGCTGGCGATGGCGGAGCCTGGGAAAAGATGGCTGCCCTCTTTTCTCTGCGTATGCTGCCATGGTTCGCTGCTGCATGCGCGCTGGCGCTCTACGCGTCCACCGCCGCGCCCTGGCTTACCTGGGCCAACGACGGCGCCGATGGCGGCGATCTAATTGCGGCCGCTATGGTCGGTGGTGTGCCACACCCCAGCGGCTATCCCACCTATTGTTTGCTATCGCGCCTCTTTGCGCTCTTGCCCATGGGGTCGATCGCCCACCGCTTCAACCTCTTTTCCGCGGTGATGGCAGCGGGTGCCGTGGCCTTGTTCTCTCTGTGTGCCGTGCAGATGCTGGATGCCGCTCGGGATGGACCAGAGCCAGGCGAAGAGAGCAAGATTCAGGTGATTATAGCGCTGGGCGCTGCCCTGGCGGTCGCCTGCGCGCCCACCTTGTGGTCTCAAGCTACGATCAGCGAAGTATACGCTCTGAACGTATTTTTCTTTGCCGCCCTGCTATACATCGCGCTCCGTGTCGCGCGCGGGGCATCGACGTCGGCCGCAGCGTGGGGCGCATGTGGGGCGCTTCTAGGGATAGGATTAGGTAACCATCTCACGCTGATTTTTGTCTTGCCCGCGCTGTTGATCCTTCTCAGCCCCGTGGCCAACCGTCGGCACATCTTGGCAAGCTTGATAGGCCTTCTAGTGGGTCTGATGGTCTACATCTACCTTCCCTTGGCGGCGCGCTCTGACCCGCCCATTAACTGGGGCAACCCTCGCACCTGGCAGGGGTTCTGGTGGGTGGTGAGCGGCCAGGTCTACCATGGCTACGCGTTTTCTCTGCCCTTGCATTACCTGCCCTCGCGCCTGGGCGCATGGCTGCGGCTGGTGGCTGACCAGTACACGCTGCTCGGCTTGGCGCTGGCCCTGAACGGCCTCTGGTCATACTTCGAAAAGGGTCCGCGGCGTTGGGCATGGGCGACTGTCCTTACATTTGCCCTGCTAACGCTTTACGCCCTGTTCTACGATACGGCGGACTCGTATGTCTATCTGATCCCCGCCCATCTTCTTGTCGCGCTCTGGATCGTCGAGGGTGCCAGGGCTACACTCGCGACACTTGTGACGACTCGCCTACGGCGGGTTGCCTTGCTCATCGTGACGGGCCTTCTACTTTTCATTCCGAGTTGGTCGCTGGTGAAGCATCTCCCTCAGCTGGACCTTAGCCGCGACCAACATGCCCGGCTCTGGGCAGAGCAGATCGAAGAAGCATTGCCCCCCGGCGCTTTGGTGATCACCGGGGAGGACGCACACACCTTCACACTGCATTATGTGCGGTGGGTGGAGAATCGACGCCCTGATCTGCTGATTGTAGATGGCGAATTGCTGCTGCAACCCTGGTACGTGGCCCAACTCCCTACCCCTTACCAAACGTTCTCACATAGCACACCACAGGCGCAACCGCCCGGCAACGTAGCGCTCGACACCTTCATCGCCGCCAACCTGCCTGTCCGGCCCGTCTACCTTACCAACAGGCGCCAGTCTCTGGAGCAACGATATCAGGTCGAGCCCCGCGGGCCACTGTTATGGGCGGTCACCGGGATCCGCTAGCTCGTCGCCGAACGGCCAGCCAGGCGCCAGCGCCTAGCACCGAAAAAACGGATGCAGCACCCAAAGCGATCGACCCTACATCCATGCCGGTCTTGGGGAACTGCTGAACGGTTGTCACAGGATCGGTCGTCGCCGTAGCCGCTGCCTGAGCCACGGCGACAGCAGTCGGCAGCGCCTCAGACGTCGGCACCTCCGTGGCCGCAGGCGCCTGGGTGGGCTCCTTCTTGTCCTTTTTCTCTTTGGTTGGCTCAGCCGTGGGAGGTACTTGGGTCGGCGGCACTTCTGTAGGTGGCACCTGCGTAGGTGCTACCTCGGTAGGCGGCGGAATGGTTGGCGTACGGGTCGGGACAGTGGCTCGCAGCTGGTTTTGTGTTGGCAGGGCCCACACCCCAGCTCCCAAGGCCATCGATAGCGCAACGGTCGCAAGCAGAAACAGCAGGCGTTGCGGGCCGTCCATGCCCTCCCCGCCGGAGTGAGCCACACCTTGGCGATGGAATATCGGTTTCTTCATTGTCAGCTCCTCGTATCAGTTTCTGCTCCACTGTCTGAGAACTATCGGCAGGTTTACGCGCTTGGTCTGCTGTAGATACCGAAACTTGAGCCCAAAGCGTGTCAGGGTCTTGGTCTTGTAGTCGTAAAGGCTGCCGTTGAATCCATAGCACTCGCCGCTCACCGGGTCGCAATGCTGGTCATCGTAAAAACTATCATTCAGGCTATACCACAGCCAGCGTTGCACCAACCGATTTTCATCGTCGGGGCAGCCGGTCGTCTCGTTGGTCGTCGTGAGCAGCCAGGTGAACGTTTCCTCCATGAATCTCTCGACCAGCCTATCCCCCTCTTCCTTTGTAGCTGCGAAATAGTCCGAAGGTAACAGCACACCGAATTCGGAGATGATCAGCGGCTTGTTGCGCTGTCCACGTTCCTCCATCCAATCGCGAAACTCGATGACCAGGCTCTCGAACACGTAGGGGTTAACGTTGTCTTCCACGGAGTAGGCTCGGGCTTCGCCGGCGTTCGCCGTGATGCCCGCGGGAATACCCGCCCCCACCTCATCGGGCTTGTCCGGGTCTTCGAGCAGGATTTGCACGTGGATGTTCCATATATCTACGGGCATGGCCTCCCCATATAGACTCTCATAGGCGGCCATCGTCTCGTCGAGCCAACGTAGCCTTAGTGGGGTGGGCTGGATCACGCCACCGATGGCGACCTTGGCCGTCGCATCGTATTCGGTGATCCTGGTATAAGCCTCATGGTAGACCTGGGCGTATTCGCTGGGGCTGCGATTTCCCTGGTGGATGCGTCCCTCGGGCTCGTTGCCGACGATCCATGTAGAGCCGGGGTTCGCGTCGGCAGCCTGGCGCACGACGTCCCAATCCGGGGGCCAGGCATTGGCGCGCACGTTGAGCATCTGCACATACTCCAGGTCGAGGCCTCCCCCGGGCTGTGGTGGCGTCACGGCGCCCTTCCAGTCAGAGAACCAGCCTACATGGAGCGGCCCCAGGTCATAGTCGGCTAATGACTGGTCCACCATTTGCGTGCCATCCCACACCGAAGGTACAAAGGCGATGCCAAACCGCTCATCACGTGTGTACATTGGTCCTGAGGCTGCTGCCGGATCTAGAGCGCTGAGCGTCACGAACGCCAGCGCCACCGCCATGGCCTGGCGCAACACCAGCCAAAATGAGTGAAATCTCCACGAACGCATCACGTAGGCTACCTCCTGTGGATGGCCGGTTCGATGCGAACCGGAATGAAAGCCGGTTGATGTAGATCAGGCATCCTGATCCCAGCAAACCGGGTGGCACACTCGAACCCTATGATCTACGGCTGGATCTCAGAATGGGCAGGTAGATGGGCCCGGCACGGTTGCCAAAGATGACCTGACTATCGAGGCCTGGTGAGATGGTGACACTGTAAACGCCAGCCGTCGTCAGGCTATAGCCTGGCAGACGATACTGGGCGATTGTGTAGGAGCCAGGGCTCAGGTTGTCAAACGTGAACTCGCCGAGCCCGTCGCTCTGACGGAGACCCTGAGAGTATTGCTCTGCGTCCCACAGCTCGACCGTGGCTCCGCTCAATGCGGCCTCACCCACATCGCGGAGTGCGTTCCCGTTGCGATCTTCCCAGATTTCGCCTATGAGCCGGCCAGGCTTGGGCGTGGGGGTAGGGGTAGGCTCCGGATCTGGATAACGCCACAGCACTCTCAATGTAGGACGCAACGATAGGTCAGGGTACTCTGAGCTGGCCAGGTAGAGGCCCTTGGATACTTCATTGGGCCCCTCCAATATGACGCCATAGTTCTGATCCGGCGCTGCCACCCATCGTTGGGCCGACTCTGTGATGTCATAGAGATACCACCGTGGCGCAGAATTGCAGCCACCCTCGTGCAGGCTATCGTCCGGGTATTGCGCCCGATCTAGCCCGGGAGATCGGGCTCCCGCTATGTTCCACCATAGGCCACTCGAAGCCCGATTCCAGGTCGCTTCTGCCTCTGTCCAGGGCATCAGCAGAGGATACAGAGCGATGTCCACACTGGCGTTGTTGCTATAAGAGAGCTCGTATAGGCTCAGTGTGGCTCTCAACACCTCTGCGCCCGCAATGGGAGGAATTAGCTCTGCACGCAGCAGGAGGGAAGAGCGATCCGCCGTACTGGCCCAGAGTACCATCTGTCCCTGGCTGCCGTTGTTGCGCGAGGGATACCAGACCTGGATATGTGTGTCGGTCCATCCCGCATAGCCCTTGTACCCCTGGCGATAGGTAACCCATTCGTCCGGCTGAGCTGCATTTTCGGGTTCCTGGACAACCCCATCCACGCGACTCACCGAAGCATAGGAGCGCGTGATGAGATAATGAAAGACCTCGTCGGCGGGGGCCACCCAAACTTCGTCGCTGCCTCCCGCTCCATACGTGTAATAAAGGTAAGAGGCCGCATCTGAGACCCCACACCAATCCTCATCATATAGAGCACTGTGCCCATGCAAACTGAGCCAGATATGGTGCTGCTCTCCGGTCATGGCCAACGCATGGGCCTGGTCAAAATAGTTATACCCGTCCTTGGACCAGCTCTTGATATCAGCCCTGCCCAAGTGAAAGGCGCCATCACCGAGCGTAAGGGGCGCGTCCACCGGCAACAAGGTTTGCCCCGTATCCGATCTGAGCTGCAACAAGTACAAGCCCAGGGCTTCGGTATTATTGTCGATGATATCTTGCCACAATGAGGAGACATGGGGCGCGGTAAACACCGTGGCCCGGTAGCCATTCAGATTGCTCTCAATCGCCTGCTGGCAGCGCTTGGCATCACCGAAAGAGATATCACTCTCGGCCGCATAGTGATTGTAGCTATGGTTAAAGATACTCCACCCACCGTCTATTAGCTCTTGCAACTCGGCGGACCGGCAATAGCCATAGCTTGGGCCATCATCCCGATCCAGCCACAAACCAATGACCGCTACGCCTGCTCGATAGCCATAGCGACTGAGCTCCGGATAAGCGTACTGGTAGACCGATAGTTGTCCGTCATCAAAGGTGAGGCTAAAGGCCCAGAGCTTGTCATCCCGGAGTGCGGCTTTGGCGAAATCACCCAACGTCGAGGGATCCAGGTCGCCTCCCTCGAGTGATAGGACCACATCACTGGCTCCTGTCGTGACGACCGCGTTGCCCCAGCGCCGGTCGTGGTCCACGTTGAGGGGTTCCCCATCGCCCCACGCCCGGACCACGTCGGCATCGCCCACGTCGAAGCGTAACGTCAAGTCACGATAGCTCACCCAGTCGGGCACGGCGCTGCGATCGATGTGATAGTGCAGAAGCAGCGGCGAAGAGGCTCGCACCCACTCGTGCACGGCCCCCATACCAGCTGCCGCGGATAGTAGCACGATACTCAATATGGATCTAAAGATCTGGCGAATGCTCATTCGATGTAACAAGAACAGAACCTCACTGATTTGCCTCAGCCGTAAGCAATCCTAGCATCTGGCTCGGGATTCACAACACATATTTGGCAGCGTGTTGCCACCTGTTACGGTGCCGTTGCCCTGCGGGTCCGTCACTTGCCCACTTGAGATAGGTCAGCAAGGCTATGTCGCAGAAACAGTGGCAACCTTACTTTGAATTCCGGTAGAGTCGGCGTAGGCGTGCGGGTCGGCGTTGCCGTCGCCGTCGGGCTCGGGGTGATCGTTGCAGTCGCCGTAGGGCCGGGTGTGGGTGTCAAGTGCGCTAGGTCGACGATCTGCAACCCTTCCTTGCCGTCGGCCACATAAGCGTACCCATCGTGAACATCGACGCCAAACGCACGACCGGGCGTATCGCATTGGCCCACGACGCGCATATTCTGCGGGTCGCTAGCATCTACCACCAGGAGTCCTCCCGCGTCGTCTGCTACGTACACCACATGATCCAGGACATCGATCTTCTGGGCAAAGCCGGTGTCCAGGGTGCCCAACAACCGGGCTGACTCGGGTTGCTCTACGTCAAAGACGGCGATGCCGCGATTTTCCGCAGCCACATAGAGTAGCCCGTCCTCGACCTGCACATCCACCGCGCGACCGGGCGGGTCGCCCGGAATAGACAAGGCTTCAGGGAGCAAAAGGTGGGGCCGGCGCGGGTTCGATACATCCACCACATAGACGCCCGGATAATCGGCTGCCACGTAGGCGACGGCGCCCTCACACCAGACGCCCTCGCCAAAGATATTGCCAACCTCTCCCAGCAGCGTGGGCGACGACGGGTTGTGTACATCGATGATTTGCAGCCCATAGGCCTCATCGGCCACATATAGGCGCTCCCCAACCACGTGGATCCCTTTGGCGATGGGGGCCACGGGGCCCTCGGCGTAGTAGGTGCCCAGATACTCCATCGCAGAGGGTCCGGAGATGTTCAGGATATCGACACCCCGCGTCTTTTTGGCCACATACGCGCGGCCACCCTCCAGCCAGATTTCGTCCGGGTCGCGAGAGAAGCCGCTGCCGCTACTGTAGCTCTGCAATTGCGGATCGGTTGGATCGTCAACATCCAGGCGGTAGAGGAAGCGGCTCTCGTCTTCGTAATACGTAGTGACCACCATGTAGGCACCCAGCGGTTGTGCCCCCTCCAGCACCCGCACGTCGCGGGCCCCGGCGTCGGAGGTGGGCATGGGGAAGGGTCGTAACGACTTGTGACCTGCGATTGGCAGGTCTACCACACCACTTTCCATGCCTGCGTTGTTCATGACTGGCGCCCCGGTGGGCCGGCTCTTGAGGATGACCGGCAAATGGATTTTCCCCGTGGCCTCGACATCGAACTTGGCGCTTACGGTGCTGCTAAGCACGTTGTAGCCAGCCGACGTGATATAATTCGTGTGCTCCGAATCACCACTAAAGGCGATGATGGCCCCTGCGGGGGCGGTGGTGCGCTTGCCCTCAAAGGTCACCCGCAATAGAGAGATGGCGCCGCTGACAGGGCGACCCAACGAACCGGCCACAAAGCGCAGCACGCCATCATACCCTTCGAAATCGCATTCGTTCTCCAAAAGCCAGGGCAGGGCGCCGGTAGGTGTCACTTGTGTCACGCGCAGAAGGCTGGGATCAAACTCGATCCAAAAATCTGCCCCATCCACAGCCTGGGCTCCCGCATCGAGCATCACGTCAAAGGTGACATGCGCTCCCAATTGTGCACGCGCCTGGACAGGATTGATGCGCAGAACGGCGCCCGCCCCACCGGGCGGGGATGCAGGCACCTGCTCCATGTCGCCGTACAGGCCATAGGCTTGTTGCAAGATGAGCATATCTGCATCATCGACCCGTTCATCCCCATTCAGATCCGCTGCCGCATTGTAGGCCGCCAGGCCGGGCGTCGAGCCCCAAGCCTGCCACATGGCCGCCCAATCCCGGGCATCGATATAGCCGTCGTGCGCAATGTCCCCTTCGGTCAGAGGGCCCAGATCCAGCCGATTGGGGCCGGAGTGAATCGGCAGCCCTCGCAGCACGAGGCGCAAAGCACTCCGCGTATCGAGAACCAGATCAAAGGTTCCTGTGGGAAGCTGGCTGAAAGCAAATTCACCATTCAGTCCGCTCTCCGTGGTTCCCCACCACACGGGCGTGTTCTGCCCGGCCTCGTAAAGGGTCAACGTTACGGGGACGCTCCAAGATGCGGCGGGTGGCTGCTCGCGGCCGGCCCACAATAGCCGCGCCATCAAAGTGCCATCTCCCTCTTCTGGCTCTACCACGCCGGAACCGATAGGTAGAGTATAGGTGACCACCAGGGTAGGCCGAAACTCGGTGTTTCCGTGGTTGGAACTGGCCAGTGTGACGCTCTTGGAGACCTCGCCTCCGCCGAGCAGCAGAACTCCTTGGTTCTCTTCTGGGTGCGCTACCCAGCGTTGGACGGCATCGCTCAGTTCGATCTCGTACCAGCGATCCTTGCCTTGGGCCAAGGCTCGCATCCCGGCGAGCTCGGTAGAGCGGTCCTCGCCAAGTGCAGAGGCGCCCGGCAGGCCCCATCGCTCGTCGGGGGTCGCCCTATTCCAGGTAGCGTTGGTCGCCCAGGGCCGCAGCAGTGGATAGGCTCCGATGCACAGCGCATAGTTGTTCGTCTCGTCGATGCCATAGAGCCGCAGAACGGCATCCTCTACCACGGCGTCTTGCGGGAGCGAGCCGAGGTCATAACGGATCAGGCTGGAGATAGGAGATGGGGTGCGCACCTTCAGGCCCCAATCCGAGCCATAGCTGGAATTGGCATTGAATTGATCGATAAAGGTGTCTTGTACACCATCGTAGCCCAGGCTCCCACGCTGAAATACGGCCCGATGAAGGGTCGGCGTGGCAGCGGGGGGCGGCAGTGCAAACCCAGCGGGGGGTTCTCCCGCCATGTTACGGCTCACCTCGTGAATGGCTAGAGTGTCTCGAGTCACGAGATACTCTAACACCTCTTGTGCAGGAGCCACCCAGACGTTGTCCAGTCCCCCTACGCCATAGGTGCGATATAGCACATCCGTAGCCGTCTCGAGGCAATCGCAGACGGGTGCTACCTCATGTGTGTGCAGGCTCAGCCAGTAATGCCTCCCCGGATTCGCCTGCAACCAGCCCTGTACCTCGTCAAATTGGGATCCATCGTTGAGAATCTGCGTGCGGCCGAGGACATAGGGCTGCCCACTAAAGCGAAAAGCCCCGATATCGGCCTGGATGGCTTCAAATCCAACCACCTGGATTAGCCACAGTCCCAGCTCAGCCGTGTGCGCCTTGATGATGGGCACATAATC
>CAYQDH010000001.1:38977-58840 GCA_964416075.1 uncultured Anaerolineales bacterium
TATACGGGCTGGTAAAGAGCAGTGGCACATACCCTGGAACCGCTGTGGCAATGCTCTCATTGGCCCACCGCACATCGCGCAAGATATCCTTCTCGCTTCCTAGTTCCGTTGCGTAGCGGTGAGATTGGGTGTGGTTAGCCAGGTGCCAGCCATCCTCCACCACTGCCCCTAATTCGGACGCCGACGCGTACGAGTGTCCCTCGACAACATTGCCTATTCTGCCGCCCGTGACGGCGATCGTTGAGCGATATCCATAGCGATCTAAGAGTTGCTTGGCGGTGGTTGCCTGGCTCGCATAACCATCATCGAGGGTGATACTAAGCGCCCAGGCTTTGTCGTCACGGAGGGTAGCCATTGTTACAGTGCCCATGGCCTCGAGCGAGCGCAGCGGCGCGCTGACAATCAGCTCCACTTCTGTGGCATCGGTTGTGACGAAGGCGCGCCCATCCTCATAACGGCATGGAATGGGCTCGCCATCAGCCACAGCCACGACGCCGAGCGCTGGCCCCACGTCGACGATGAGTGTTACCTCCTGGGCCTGTACCCAGGCGGGAACAGAGCTGTCATCGATTTGATAGACAAAGCGGGCCTCGTGCAGCCGGCCTGACCCTTGGGCCAGGCTGGCCTGGGGTGCAAGCGTCAGCAGCATGAGGGATACAAGAACGCATATCAGGGATACACACGTCAGCTGGAGGCTGGATAGGCTCATTGCGGAGCGATCCCTGCTGTGCCCAAGATTACCGGCGACCAATCCTATCACCAACTTGCAATCTCCTAACCTATCGGCCGTTGCTGAGCCCAATGGGCAACCACACCCGCCCCACCGACGTGCCCTGGTTGTGCAAGGCAAAGGATACCTGCATCGTGCTTCCTGCGTTTACGGTAAAGGTCCACGTGGCCAGGGATGGATCGACCATCACATAACCGGCCGGAACACTGATTAGGCGCACACGGTAGGTATCCGGCGCTAGGTTCTCAAAATAGCAGGTGCCACCCGTACCCGTGAAACAGGTGTTCAGCAAGACATTGGACAGATTGCGCAGCTCGACGGCTGCCCCAGCGACACCCGGTTCCCGGCCATCCCAGACCAGGTTGCCGTTGCTATCCTCGAACGCATTGTTCTGTACCCTGCCCTTGTTCCCCTGCGTCGGCGTAGGGGTTGCCGTGACCATCCCTGTGGGCGTAGGCGTTGGGCTCACACCCCCTGTCGGGGTGGGTGTGGGCGTCGCTGTGACGCCAGTCCCCGGTCGATAGCGGATCAGCAGACGCGGCCGCGCTTCTTCCGTCGCATTCTCCGACGAGCCAAAGACCAGCTCACCGAATGCCCCTTCCATGGAGCCCATCATCAGGCCGCGGTTCGTGGCAGGACTATTGACCCAGCCCTGCACCAATGTGGTAACGTCGAAATCAAAGGGGTAGTTGGTATAGTTGCGCCAGGTAGGGTACAGGCCGCGCCCAAAGACAAAGCCGGCGGCCCGATCCGTGCCCGCGCCGTTACACCCCGCTGCGGTCCAGGCAACGGTTTCGGCCGCATCTTCCCAGGTGGCGTCCATCTCCACCCAATCTCTGAGCACGCCGTACACCTTGCCCTCGATCGGCGTATCACCGCCCGATACCTGGTACAGGGTCAGGATTGCTTGCTCGATGGTCGTACCTGGGGCCAGCTGGCTCAGGTCAGTGCGTAGCAGGATATTTCGCTCGTTGACGCCGCGCAGGCGCAACCCCGCCTCCCCGCCCCAATTCTTGCCCGTTGACCAGGAATCCAGAAATGTGTCCTCGAACCCCTCATAGCCGTCCACATCTTCCCTCAGGATCAGCTCCTGCACCCCGCTGCCGGCCGTCGGCGTCTTGGTCGGAGTGGGCACCTTGGTGATAGACAGGGTGTTGGATGGCGTGGGTGTAATGCTTGGCGTGGGGGTTATGCTTGGGGTACGTGTGACGGTATTGGTGGGCGCAACCGTGTTACTGGGTGTAGCGGTGGCCGCCTGGACTATCACCGTGCAGCCGGAGCCCGATTCGGCGTAGGTGCGGCTCTCCGGGCCGGTAACTTCCATCGAGCTAAAGCTGAGAGCCGTGCCCGCCGTGGCCGCCTTGGCCCTCAGCGTGATGCGGCAAAGCAGGAACGGCGACTCCACGCCTCCCCCGATCTTGCCCGCAGCATACCAGATTGTGCCGCCACTGACCTGGTTCTTGATCTCGCTGTTGAGCGAGCCGCCGCCGGCCACGGATGTGACCTCCAGGTACGTGGTGTTGAATGAGATCTTGACATCGGCGCCGTCGACCGGCTTGGTCGATGAAGCAGCGACATTGACATCAAGAGTAAAGGTTTCGTTGACCCCGACGGTTTTGTCGGATTTTATGCTCAGGGAGATGCTATCCTCCAGGGGCTCGACCTCTCCCACCCCCGCGGTGTGCAGTGGGTTCCCTGTCGATGCGCTGCCAACGTTGATATCTCCCTCCTGGCCATAGTTGGTGGAGAGGAGCGAAAAGTCGAGCATGCTGATCTGCTTGTCGTTGTTAAAGTCGGTACGGGCGTCAAAGCCTGTCTCGCCTTGCGCCGTGCCATAAGCGGTCGAGAGCAGAGAAAAATCGGCCATGCTCACCTTGCTATCGAGGTTGGCATCGGCTTCCACCAGCGTCCCCATGTCCAGATCGGGCGTGGACTTGGCCCTGAGGTCCACATTGGACCAGATATTGCGCAAGCTGTGCTGATCACGCACGCCGATGTCGTAGGTGTCGGGGGCGATCCCACTATCCAAGGTAAAGCGGCCCTCTTGGTCCGATGGTACATTGAACGAGTAGGCCGGCACGGGATCGCCCGGCAGATGCGCGGAGACGACGAGCGTATCCTCCCAATTCGACGCCGGGGGTGTGCCTCTCCCTTGATAGGTCACGCGCCCCGAAAAGCCTGCCTTGCCCGTGGGCATGGGTGTACGGGTGATGGTGGACGTGTTGGTCGGCACAGGCGTCTCCGTCGAGGTGGGCGTGGTCGTCGGCTCGGGCGTCCCCGTGGTGGTGGTGGTGGGCGTGGGCGTCAGGACGCAGGTCTCGATCGAGCTATTGCCGGGTGTATAGCTCCTGTTGTTGGTGATCTCGATCAAGTCGATGCGCGCCTTGCCCCCTACGCGAGGACCGATTTTGATGGTATGCCAACGCGGGCCCTGCAGCTGAAAGATCATCGGGTCGTAATAGGGATCCAGGCTCGAAACCCTCCGCCAGATCCAGTCGCTGCCCACCGGGAACTTCCAGCCCATCACAGGGCTGTCATCGACCTGCACGTTGAACGAGCAGTTATCATAATCCAAGCCCCATACCCGCCCCCAGATCACATAATCGCCCGTCGACTGGGTGTAGACGTTGAAGACCATCTCGCTGCCCTCGCCCAAGGTGGGGGCCGTTACGTATCGGCAACCCGACGCGCTCTCCAGTTGCTCGATGCCCATGGTGCCGTGTAGCGTGGCGGATTCCGCCTCGCGCCGCACAAAGCTGCTGAGCGGCGTCGTGTTGGGCGTGGGAGTGGGGTGGGTGGTGGCGCAGGCAAGCCGTGCATAGTTGCGCCCAAACTCGGTGATCGCTTTGGTGTCGCGATCGAACAGGTTTCCGTTCCAGCCGCCGAACCCCAGTCGCCCCAGGGGAGCGTTCAAGCTGAACCAGCCCCAACGCTGCACCAGGCGGTTCTCGTCGCTCGGCATCCCCAGGGTGGGATCCTTTGCGCTAAGCAGGTACAGGAAGGTGGACGTCATGTACTGGTTGACGCGGTCCACTGTGAACCCGTCATACTCGGGCTGCATCATCCCATATTCGGAGATGATCAGTTGCTTATCCTGCTGCCCGTGGTCTTTCATCCACTGGCGCATATTCTCCACAAAGTCGCGGAAAATCTCGGGATTGTCCACGTCGGAGAGGGTCAGCCAATCCATGGCCAGGTCGGCATCACAATCCTTGGGGATATAGGCCCCGCCCGTATCACGCTCCCAGACGACCTGGTTGTGCATATTCCAGACATCCACTGGCATCGTTTCGCCGTTGTTCTGGGCTTTGTAAGCATCCCACACTTTGCTCAGCCACTGCATTCGCACAGGCGACCCCTGAATGATGCCCCCGTTGGCCAACTTGGCCGTGCTATCTACGCCTTTGATATGATCGTAAAAGATCTTGAAGATGGTCGCATAGTCGGCGGGGGTCAGGGCGTCGCAGGCCGGCTCCACCTCAGAGCCGTCGGGCTCGTTGCCGATCATCCACAGGGACCCGGGGTTGGCCCGAATCTTGGCGTCCAGATCGGTCCAGTTATAGCTGTTTGGCTGTGACGGATCAAAGTACTTGGACCCCACCCGGATAAGCTGCACAAATTCCACACCCTCGGGTCGCGGCGGGGTCAGCAGCGTGCCCCAGTCGGAGTACCAACCCATGCACAGTTGCGAGATATCATAGTTGTCGATGCTGCCGCTGGAGCGGTCCACGCCGACGCCAAAGCGCCAGCGTTGCGAGTATTCGGGGATATCCTGCGCCAGCGATGCTGGCGACAGCTGGGGCGCCAAGGATGCGTGGATGGCCGGAGCCGACAACACGCTGCCGCAGGCCAAGCCCAAGAGGCCCAGCAGCCCAATTACTACAGTGAACAGATAAAAAAGAGACCATCGTCGATGCGGCCCCGTCGTGCTGTTGTATGAGCTCCGCGTAAGGTTCATGGTTACACCTCGAGTCCCTGAAAAGCTTGGCTGCGCACCAGGAACGATTTTAACGGCCGTTGACGATCATTGGTAAGGCAACCGCAGTACCAGGGTGATCACCAAAAGCCACGAACAATTGCCCATCGCCTACCTGTACCACAACCTGGTCCTCTGTCGTAGAAAAATAGCCCCACGGATTGCGCTCTCGGACCCGATAGGTCCCCGGCGCTAACGACGTAAAGGTGCATTCCCCGTTCGTCGCAGTCATTTTGTGGCTTAGGAACTGTCCGCCGGCGTTCAGAAGCTCGATCCGAGCCCCGGGCAAGCCCCCCTCTGCCGAATCTTGCACCCGGTTACGGTTGAGGTCGCGATAGACCAACACTCGGATCGCGCCAGGCTGCACCGCGCCTGTGGCCGTGGGCGTAGCTGGGCTTGTGGCGGACGCTGTTGGCGTTGGAGCCTCGATAGAGTAGTTGATTTGAAGCTTGGGGCGGAGTGCAGGATCAGCCATCTCGGAAGATAAAAAGGAAACGAGCGCATGTTGGCCTGCCTGCCCCACCAAGATGAGACCAAAATTGGTCTCCCCATGGTCCACCCAATCCTGCACTGCCGCTGTCACATCCCAGGCGTAGGGCTGATTCGTGGCGGCGATGATCTGGCTATCCAAGATTTCCTCGGCATAGTCATCGGCGCCGCTGCTCGCTCCGGGAGAGCTCCAGGATTCGTCCTCAAGAGCGTCTTCCCATGTCGCGGAGGATTCATCCCAGGAACGCTTGAGTCGATGGGCGGTCACCTCAATGGTTACCCCTGCGGGGGGCCCCGACGTCCCCGTGCGCAGCACCAGGCCGGCAGAGTTCACGTGCACTCGAGCCGGCGGGGTTGGCTCCAGGAAGGCCAGGTCGAACTGCAGCAGCATCTTTTGCACGCCGTTAGACCGGCAGTTCATGTAGGCTAGTTTACCATAGTTCTGGTCTGTGTCCCATTCGTCGATGTAGGTATCCTGTGCCGCTTCCACAAGTAGTGTGCTAGGTTGTGGCGTGCCGGTAGGGGTCGCCGTATTAGGGGCCGACGTAGGTGTCCCAGTCGCTGTCGGACCACCGGGCGTGCTGGTGGTCGTTGGCGTTCGCGTCACGGTCGGTGTCCCTCCACACAGATTGTAGTCGATGCGTAGCATGGGGCGGTACGCCGTCTGGCTGTAGCGTGAGGAAGCAAAATAGTATTCGGCTGTGGAGCTACCGATGCCCTTGATCAGCCAGCCGTAATTCTCTTCGGGATGCTGGGACCAATAGGTGACACTATCCGTCACATCGATGCCCCGGAAGGCTGCTCGATAGGCCAGCGTAACCGTGCCATCTGCTGTCTCGACCCGATCTTGTCCCACACCACTGCAGCCGGGTTGCGTCCAGCGCACAGAGGATGTGGCACTGTTCCATGTGGCTGACCCTTCTGACCAGGGACGCAGAACCCTGAACGCGGCTGTATCCAGCGCCCGCGCCTCGGTAAACGCATCGACCCACAAAACCAGTTCTGCCTCCAGAATCTCAGCGCCCGAGGGTAGCTGGGCATAAGCCTGGTCCAGGTCGAAGCGGATCAACACCGATTGCAGATCGCCCCCCTTGATCTTTAGTCCACCATCCTGGGTCTGCGGATAGTTGGGTAGGTAGGAATAAATCCACGTATCCGCGGTACCGCCATACTCGCTCAGGCCCTCCTGGAGCAGGATCCGCCCCACGCAAGGCCCTGCTGTCGGCGTTCCCGTCGATGTGGGGCCGTTGGTGGGTGATGGAACGCGCGTATTGATCGATTGTCGTAGTTTGCCCTGGTGCGGTTGCGCCCAGGTGGTCTGAGGGCTTTTTCCTAGCCAGGCCAACGATACGACCAACCCTATGGCCAAAACAAACCGCCAAGGCACACGTGCGCTCACGCGCATGGCAAGCCTCCATCTGGTGGAGCCAGTTGAATCACAAGAGCCGATGCAGGCACTCTTGCCCCTTGTGGTGCGGGCGTAGCGGTGCCGTCAGGGCCGCACAAGCACCGGCAGCCGGCACTGCCAACGCCATAGCGGAAAATCAAGATGTTGGTGCACGATTCCAGGCTCACAATACTTGGTATATGCCAGCGCCGTGTGCCGGTATCCAGGTGGCACATGACCAAGCGTGATGCGGTACCCGCCCGGCGTAGAGACTACAAATCGGTACCGCCCCTCCAGGCCACTGATCTGGTTATTCGCTTGTTGGCCAGATGGCTGTGTTAACAGTACCTCTATGCCAGACAGGGACCGGTCGTTCGCATCGAGCACGCTGTCATAGTCCAAATCCTCGAACACCACCCCTTCGATGATACATGTGGCCAGGGTGGGTGTCACCGACGGCATGGGTGACTCTGCTGGCACGGGTGTCACAGAAGGCGTCGGGGTGGTTGTGGGCGTAGCAGTCACCTCCGGCGTCGGCTCTCCGACATCCAAGGACCATTCCCACCCCCCCTCATCCGACGCCTCCCAATCGTTGCCCTCGAATTGGCGATCGATGCGCAACCGTACCACATAGTGCCCCTGCTCTTCAGGGGTGTAACTCACCTGAAAAGGGGTAATACCATCGTAGAAGGATTGCACATCCGACATCGTCTCGTAAAGATACGGTGACTGGCCATCATCATCCACCCACATTTCCACGCGTATCTTGAGATCATAGTTAGTTGTGGTTAGCCCATGGTCGATTGTTACCTCGACGCTCTGTGCTTGGCCGATAGGCCAGGGAGCGGCGGGCAAGGCCACCGTATCGATCCAGGGATTGTTGCGCCGCATGACCTTGTACGGGTTGGGACTCCAGTCTTTGGGTAGGATATAACCATACCACCAGGTTTCGCGGCTCCCGCGGTCGGTATAGTAGACCAGCACCACGTACCAATGAGCCGGATCGAGCGTCAGCCAGGCAATTCCGTCAGCGTTCGTCTTCGGGTTGGCTACGACCTTGTAGGTTTCTCCGTCGCGCACAATCAGTGTAGCGTTGGCCGTGGCCAAGCTATCCTGGTCTTCGACACGCACGGTGAATTGTGAATCAGCGGTGGGCGCAGGGCCAGTCTGCTGAGCTACCGCACTCATCTGTGGACCCAGCGACGCAAACAGCATTAGGATAACATAAAGCGCGGCCTGTCGATGCTTCACGGCTCCCTCTTTGACCCCACAGCGCAGGGTGACCCCCCCGCCTTGGCGTACGAGTCTTAATCAGGACGTCGAGGATATAGACGAGTTACGGCTTGTATCGGACTAGGAATAGCGGAACCTGGCAATACCACTTTTCTAGGGCCCAGTCTATATCTTGCACTTGGCCCGGATCACAGCCGATATCGCGTGCTTCGGGCACTCTGTAGCCATAAGGTGCATGGCCAATGCTGACTTGGTAGCTCCCTGCCGGGACGCTAAACTGGTATTGTCCATCAGCATCCGACTCGGTCTCGTCTACGATCACGTCGCCTTGGGCCAAGCGCATACGCACTCCACGGATCAGCGGCTCCGCCGGCGCATAGGCGCCATCGTGGTTCATATCCTCGTATGCCCGGCCCCGGATGACAGCCGGCGCATCCACTTCCCTGATGGCCTCGATCTGCCACTGCCAGCCGCCATCATCCGAGATTTCCCATTCGTTAGCCTCAAATTTAGTATAAATCATAAAACGGACCAAAAACTTGCCCTCGGAAACGGGGGTATATGCAAAATGAAAGGGTTCGATGCCGTTATAAAAAACTTGGGGTTCTGATATCATTTCAGAGAGGTAGGGCGGCTCGCTGTCATCGTCGATGACCATGGCCACCTTTACCTCGAAATCATAGTCGGTATCCCTGTACCCGTGGGCGATGGCGATGGTCACGTCCCGAGGCCTCCCAACCACCCAAGGCCCTGCCCCCATGTCCACCTGATCGACCCAAGGGCGATTGCGCTGAAAAGTCTTCTCAGACTGCCCCCAGTCTTGCCTTCCGATGTATCCATAGGCCCAGTGTTCTTGGAGACCGAACTCGTTGTAGTATACCAGCACTACATAGTCCTCAGCTGGATCCAATTGCAGTATGACGCAGCCATCCGCGCCTGTTTTGCCAGCCGTGAAGCGTTCCCATTGGTGCTCGCCGAAACGATAACGGATCACAACCCAGGCATCCGGCTGATAGGCGCCCGTCTCATCTTTGACATAGAGGAAAAAGTTCGATAGCGCCATCACCTGTCTGGAAGGCGGCGCTGCCAACATGGCGCTGCTTAGCAGGAAGGCGACGCCAAGGATCCATACCCGGTACTTGAGACTCTTACCCATCCCCCCTCCGTGCATGTTCAGATGTTCACCGCTCAAAAAGCCCCCTCCCCTTTGATCACGGCGCCCAGAGTGCGCCAGATGATATAGAAATCCAGAAGGAGAGAGTAATTCTTGATATAGTAGAGGTCGTCTTCGGCGTGCAAGTACTTGGGTTTGTTGCCTCGGCCGGAGATTTGCCACCAGCCCGTCATCCCTTGCGGCACACTGAAGCGCTTGCGCTGCCACGGTTCATAGCGCTCCACAAGGGCGGGGAGCTCGGGCCGAGGCCCAACCAGGCTCATCTCTCCCACCAACACGTTCCACAGCTGAGGCAGCTCGTCAAGACTAAAGCGCCGCAGGAATCGCCCCACCGGGGTGATCCGCGGGTCATCTTCACGCTTCTCGAAGATAATCTTGCCATCCGCTGTCTGGTGGATGAGTTCTGCTTCCAGTCTGTCGGCATCGCGATACATCGTGCGGAATTTCAGCATGGCAAAGGGATGCCCTCCCTCGCCGATGCGTTTGCTTCTGTAGAGCACGGGGCCCGGCGAACCTAGGGCCACCACTAGCGAGGTGAGACCCAATAGCGGGGAAAGCACGATCAGAGCGATCGCCGACACCGCAATGTCCACCGCGCGCTTGATGGCGCGATCGATCGGCCCAATGACCGGCTCCTTGAGCCCTACAAAGACGGTATCTCCAAGACGCTCCAAAGTGGCTCTAAAGAACACCATCTCCGAATAGTCGGACACGATCTTGACATTCACCGGCAACTCGTAGAGCGTGGAGAGCAGGTTGGCCAGTTGGTGTTGAGCATCGAGAGAGAGGGCAATAATGACCTCTCGAACGGCGAAACGGGTTACGACTTCTCGCGCATCCGCCAGGGAGCCCAGTACAGGCGGCGATGCGGGCAGTGGATGATTTGCATCGGGCTCATGCTCCAGAAAGCCAATGACCTCGATGCCCATTCGTGCCCAGGGCTGCAGCGACCGGGCTACCCGTTGTCCCACATCGCCCGCCCCGATGATCAGCACGGCATGGCGGTGTGACTCGTGCCAGTTCTGAGCCAGGCTATGCAGGATCAAGCGCGCCAACAGAAGGAAGGCCACATCGAGGGCAAAAAAGTAGGCAAACAACAAGCGCGAGAGTTCCCGATAGGTTAGGTAGAGTGCTCCGGCGAAGGACAGCGTGGCTGCCACGATAGAACCGACCACCACCTGAGACCTTTCCATGGGCCTGGCCAGGTGCTGTGGATCATAAGCGCGGAACGTGGTAAGAGACACTGACCAGATGATGGCAGCCAGGACGAACATGGGCCAATAGAGTGCGGCGCCCTCAGCATCGATCGCTTGTCCGTACGGCAGGGCCATTCTCAGCCAGCGAGCCGCAAGCAGCGCAACCCAGGTCAATACCAGATCGGCAATGTACAGCACGATCGTGTATCGGGCGCCGGTTCGTTGCAGCATGGCTCTCACTTCCTCGACATGTCGGCTTCACGGTTGAACGGGAGCATGGGTTGCTGAGGAAAGAGCAGGCCTCACCACGGGTGCTTTTTTGAGAGGCATATCTGGAGTGGGCACCTGAGAAGCGGGTAGATAACTAGGCACGAGACGGCTCAGGGCATGGGTCAGCTGCTCATCATCTCCCGAACGGGCAGCATCAAGAACGATGCCGATCCGTTCGGTGAGCTCTGCCTCCGTGTAGCGACACGAGGATTGGGCAAGCTGGATCTCTTGGTGTGCGGTGGGCATGCGGATTTCGCCCTCGCCAAAGAGTTCCTCGTACAGTTTTTCGCCCGGCCTCATCCCCGTGAACACGATCTCGATGTCCTCCCCGGGTGTTAGGCCTGAGAGCGCGATCAGGTCCCGCGCCAGGTCCAAGATGCGGATCTGCTCACCCATGTCGAGGACCATGACATTGCCACCTTGTCCCATGGCTGCAGCCTGCAAAACCAATTGTACCGCCTCTGGAATGGTCATAAAGTATCGTCTCATCTCGGGATGGGTTATTGTGACCGGCCCACCCGCAGCGATCTGCTTTTCAAAGAGAGGGATGACGCTACCTCGGCTTCCCAGGACATTGCCAAAGCGCACGACCACAAAATGGCGTCCCAGGCGCTGCGCCGCCTGCTGTACCAGCATCTCGGCCACGCACTTGCTGGCGCCCATGATATTCACTGGATTGACGGCTTTGTCGCTGGAGATCAGCACCAGCCGCTCTGTGTTAGCGACTTCTGCAGCATGCAGCACGTTGCGTGTGCCTAGAACATTGGTAGTGAACGCCTCCTCAGCGTTGAATTCCATGAGTGGCACATGTTTGTGCGCGGCTGCATGGAAAACGACCTGAGGTCTATGAGCCAGGAAAAGCCGCTCCAAGCGTCCCACGTCTCGCACGTCAGCCAGCAGTGGCTGAATGGCCACTTCGGGGGCGACTTCGCGTAATTGCATCCAGATATTATAGATGCTGTTCTCGCCGTGCCCCAATAGGAGCAACTGGGCCGGTTTCCGCGCCGCGACTTGGCGGCAGAGCTCAGAACCGATGGATCCTCCCGCGCCGGTCACTAAGACTACTGCGTCTGTAACATAGCCGTCCACCGCGGCCAGATCGGTATGCACGGGCTCACGACGGAGAAGATCCTCGATCTTTACCTCCCGAATCTGGCTGATATGCACCGTGCCGTTGATCAACTCGTACAGACCGGGAAGAGTTCTGGTAACAACTCGACTCTGTTCGCAGATCGACCGCACCTCACGCACGGCCGGACCGGGCGCAGTGGGCATGGCGATGACGACCTCTTCGACGTCCAACTTGCGCACTAGGCGAGGGATGTCATGCCGGTTTCCTAGGACAGGAACACCGTAAATTCGCGCTCGCTGCTTGTTTGTGTCGTCATCCAGAAAACCTACTGGCACATAGCCAAGCATGGGGTTGTTGAGCATCTCCCGTACGATGAGGGCGCCCGCATCACCTGCGCCCATAATCAAGACTCGGCGTGCAGGGCTGCGTTTCTGGGTGTGCATCTCGAGGGTGGACTCTCTCCTCTGCCACAGCCGCAGGATCATGCGCAGCGATCCAATGGCCAGGAGATTGAGCATCCACTCTAGCAAGATGATCGAACGAGAAAAGGTGCGAACACCATCGATACGAGGAGCCAGCAGGCCGAATACCAGAACGGCCACCATCCCTGAACCCACGGTCACGGCTTCGACGATGGCCAGCAACTCGGTAATGCTGGCATAACGCCACCAACGCCTATAGAGGCCGAAAAGATAGTAGAGGATGGGGCGTACGAGCAGGACGGCTGCAAAAAAGAACGCATTGTGCTCGATGTAAGGCCCGATCCGAATCAGAGCCTCGTAGCGAATGACAAAGGCCCCCACCGCAGATAGGAGGGTCACCACAACATCAAAGAATAGTAGGTATCTGGCTCGGAACCGCATAGGCTGTTAGTCCTGATCTCTAGACTGCCGCCAGGCATTGCGTGACCCGCCGAGCCTATCCGTACAGAGCTTCGTTCGGAACACATGGCCTGTCTATATTGTCTCTAGAGTATCAGTATAGAACCAGCAGATGAATAAAAGATGAACCTACCCAGAACGCCGATGACAATTTTATCACAGCCCCTTTTTGAAAAGAAAAACAAGGACGGGAGATGTATCTCCCGTCCTTGTCCAAGGCAGGTAATAGGCAAGAGCCTAGAAAAAGATGCCCGTCAGCAACAGGCTCAACACGAAGACGATCACCCAGCCGATCAAAATGGTAAAGATGGCTTTTTCTGTGCTCAGGTCGAGGGCTTCACGAACGGCGAAAAACCCTGCGATGAGGGACAGCACAGCGCCGACGATACCGGCAATCGCCCCCAGGCAGGGAACGATCGCCAAAAGGCCCAGGATCTTGGGGGCGCTGGCATAGCCGAGGGTGCGAGCCAGTTCCCAGTAAGTAGCCTGCCCTTGGAACAGCCGTGTGCCAATGAACCAGGTCACTAGAGACCAGAGCAGCCAGCCCACGATACCGGATATGAGGCTTCCCACAAAAGTGCCAAAGAATGACCCTCCAGCCTCTGGGATCGCCGTGACGGCTACTCCCGCGCCGATGGCGGCAAGGAGCGAGGTGATGATCACAATCAGCCAAGCCTCTTGCGTGGCGCCTTCATCCTTCTCGATCTCGTTGTACACTGCGACGTCGAACTTGACGATGCGAATAGCACGCTGGAAGATTTTCTCGAACATCAAGGCCTCCTTTTCCCCTCATCCTGTCTGTAATCTGATGAACACTCTCAGCTTGCGCTAGATACTGCCCTCAATCCTTCCGCATTATATACGATGTTTGCACAGAAATATAGTCCTATGTTAGGCAACTGAAAAGGAATTGCTCTTTATGTGGCTCACTCATAGCGCAGCGCCACGCTGGTCGGAGTCTGCGCTGCGGCCAGCGCCGGGCCCAAACTTGAGAAGATGGCCAGAGCCAGTGTAAACGCCAGGCTGCCGAGTAGAGTTAGCGGGCTATAGACTACATCTAGAGTAAAGAGCACCTGGCTCATCTGCTCCGTGAATAACCTGGCCGCGGGTATGCCCAGGAGCAAGCCAAGGCCCCATCCCACCCCCCCCAGGGCCAGGCCCTCGGCCAGGAAGGCCAACACCAGGGCCATATTCGTGGCCCCCATCGCCCGCAACACTCCAATCTCGCGTCTGCGCTCCAGTACATTGAGAGTCAGTGTATTGAGGACGCCCAGCACGGCGATCGCTGCTACAATGACTACCATGGCCAGCAATCCCACCGTGAGCAGGCGGGAGCCTTCCTGGGCGGCCTCGATTTCCACGTACATGGGTTGTACATCCGGCCGCCAGCGACGAAACTTGAACTCTATTTCAGCCAGAATCCCATCGGCCACATTGCGCGCTCGACTGGTCAGCCCCACTGCGAACAAGTTCACGCGATCGGTCCGGCCCAACAAGATACCGAGGGTGGTGCGCGGCATAAAGGCTTTGCCCGCCAGGCGCCCACCCAGAAAGATAGTGTTATCGACGGCCACACCGACCACCCGCAATCGGCGCAGTGCTCTGCCCGATTGGATCTCCACTTCGTCGCCCACCTCTGCTTGTATCGCATCGGCTAACTCGGCAGAAAGCACCACGGCATCGGCTTCCTCTGCAGTGAACCAGCGCCCTTGGCGTATGACATGGCGGTACAACGTGCTGGATGCAGGCAGTCCCCACAACCGCGCTTCTTTCAGCTCGACGATGCCGTCAGCGATCAGCCAACCCTCAGCAGCCTCAACCCCTGGGATGGTGGTCAAAAGCGCCTGGAACTGCGTGCTGACGCCCTCTCCCATCCACACCCAGGCATCCGTATCGTAGGTGCGATAGATGCCCGAGATAGCTTCGTTTACCGACGCGCGAGTGATCACCGCGCTAAGAAAGGCTGCGGTAGAGAGCGCCACCACAAGAAGGGTCAGTGCCGTACGCATCTTGCGTCGCCCCAGGTTGCGAAGGGCCATCGTCGCCAGCGGTGGCAACCATTGCCACCGCCGCCACAAAGGGGCTAGCCCTCCTGAGCCATAATCGGCCGCAATGCCATAGGATTCCAGTGCCTCTTTGACGGATGCGCGCATACCCTGGCGAGCGGGCCCCAGCGCGGCGAGCACAGCGACCCCGATTCCCACCACTATCCCGAGGAATACCCCCTCTGGAGCCAATCGGAAGGGTATGGTCGCATTACCCAACGAGCCGATCCAGTCCAGTAGTCGCCAGCCGGCAAGTACACCAGTAGCAAGGCCTGTCAGAGTGCCGACCAGCCCATAGACCAGCGCCTCCAGAATATAGATGGCAAACACGTGCGGGCGGGTGGCGCCCAGCGTTTTGAGCACGGCGATCTCGCTGATCTGCTCGGCAATGCTGGCCGAGAGGGTATTCGCCACCAGCAAGGCGCTCAATAAAAGCCCTAGCGCGGAAAATATGGACATGATCACCAAAAGCGCATCGAGCTCGCGCTTGCCGGGGTATTCGTCGACGTTGCGGATGGTGGCGTCGCTGGCAGGCACACCATAACGACGCAACACACCGCTCACCTTGCGCGCTACAGCCTGGGCCTCGGTCGGGTCCTGTAAACGGATCAGGAGTTGGTTGCTGCCGGTCGTGTTCAGCGAACGACGCAGGAACATGGCCGGCACATAACCCAGCGCCACGCTGGTGATGCTGCTGGATAGGTGGCTGGGGCTGCGCGAGATGCCGCTGACCGACAGCGTGCGTTCCCGGCCCGAGGGATCGCGGTAGACGATGGACGATCCGGGGCCGATCTCCGCGCCCAAAGCGGCGGACTCGTCCAGAAGGATCTCACCCGTCTCCGGAAATCGTCCCTCAGCAAGCTCGAACTGGTTGACGCGGACACGCTGGAAATCCTGGATCCCTACCAGCTCGATATCCATCCAGGAGGAACTGGGCCGCCACTTGGTGGTATGGACGAGCCGTAGCTCGCAGGCGGCGATGCGAGAATCTGCCTCCAGCAGCGGAATCAGATTCGCCGGTCCCCTGCTAACCCAGTAGCTGATGTCGGCCTGCGAGGTGCTGGATGTCAGCTCGCGCTGCGCGCGCACCACGTTACGCGCTGTAGACGTGATGGCCACCAGGCCCGCCACCCCCACGGCAATGCCCAAAATAGTGAATAGAGAACGGAGGCGCCGTGTGCACAGGTCGCGCCAGACCTTGGTGAGAAGCCCGATCATGCCTTTGGTCCCAACTGACTACGACAAGCTCGTCGCATCATATGATTATGGCAAACAGTATAAAGCGAGATGGCTGGGCGAGCAAAGAGCGACATGGCTACCTTGAAACGATCCTTCGCTTCAAGTACCATGGGGTGGGTTTGCTGCTCAAATGAGCGAAGGATGACCACTTACATCATGTGGCCAGCGTTCGACTCGGCCTGTTCCTAACCAGTTATCCGTCCTTAGGAGGTCCATCATGGTATCGATGTCCAAGCGAGAGAGGGTCATGCGCACCGTGAGGCAGCAAGAGACCGACCGCGTGCCCATCTACGACATACTGCAAAATGATGGGCTGATCGAGTACATGGCCGGCCAGCCCCTCACGGTGGAAAACGGCGAGATTATCAAGGGGCGAGCCATCGGGCGTTGCCTGGACATGACCCGCATGCCCCAAGGGCCCCATGCGCCGCACATCGAAAAGCGGGATGATGGCCTCGTCCTGCAAGTGGAGCGTTGGACCTCCTGGATTATCGAGCGCCCCTGGCACGACCACGCCACGCTGGTGGCCTGGGTTCACGAGCAGATCGATAGTTCGGAGCGAGCCGTCTATGACCGAGCTTACGCGGAGCAGTTCTACGCCACCATGGATCGCTTCCAGGGTTATTTCGGCGACGACACGGTGCAAGTGGTAGAGAGTGGCACAGGCCTGACCGAAATCTACCATCTCCTCGGTTGGGAGGACTTTAGCTATCTGCTAGCCGATGAGCCGGGACTGATCGAAGCCTGGCTCGACGCCAATAATCGCGCTCAACTGAGGCGCGTGGCCATGATCGCCGATCCCCGGCGCATCCCCATCGCACTTACCTACGATGACATTGCCTACAAAACGACTCTCCTCGTGTCACCCGCCTGGTTGCGCCGTGAATGGTTCCCCCGCCTCAATAAGCTCAACGACGCCTGGCACAGTCGTGATGTCTATTGTCTCTTCCACTCCGACGGACACCTGTGGGCTGTGTTGGACGATCTGATTGCTGCGGGGATCGATGGCCTGAATCCGCTAGAAGTCCAGGCGGGGATGACGGTGCGCGAGGTTCGGCAGCGCTATCCGCAGCTATTCCTCACCGGGGGCATCGATGTGAGCCAGCTTCTTCCTCTTGGCACGCCAGATCAAGTGCGCGCGGCGTCTGCAGAGAACATCGCAGCCACCGAGGGGCGCGGTTATTTCCTGGGTTCAACCACAGAATTGCACTGGGAGATCCCTACGGCCAATATCCTGGCCATGTTCGAGACAGCGTGGGGTGGCGAGCGACCGTAAGCAACTCGCTCGAGAGGGCGATGGGGCGTGAAAAAAGGGGAAGGTCCTCCTTGGTTGTCCTGGGATTGGGGGGGCAGACATCCAAGGGGGACCTTACTTTTCCAGTATACCATGAGTGGCGTTTTTTGTCTCTAGAAATCTTCTTAGAAGTTATACAGGATTGAGCGTTTGACACAGGCAGGGGAGCGGCCCATAATCGGGCCATAGTCACTTGCTGAGGGAGGGTTGAAGGCATGAGAATCCAGGGCGTTTATCCCCCCATCGCTACACCCTTTGATGAACGAGGACACCTGAATTGTAAGGCGCTGGCAGCCAACATCCAGCGTTGGGACGAAACGGGGCTCAACGGTTATGTGATCGCCGGCTCCAATGGTGAGAACGTTCTGCTCGATGCGGACGAGATCACCACCGCCGTGCGCGGCGTGCGTCGCGCGGCGGCCCCCGGAAAACTGGTCATTGCTGGGACAGGTTGCCAATCTACAGCGGCCACCATTCGGCTCACTTGTGCCGTGGCTGACGTGGGGGCCGACGCGGCTTTGGTGATGACCCCCTCTTTCTATAGCGTGGAAATGACTGATGCCGCGCTCTTGCACCACTATGAAGCGGTCGCCGACGCTTCGCCGCTGCCCATCCTGATCTACAACGTACCCAAGTTCACCCATCTGAATATCTCGGCTGCTGTGGTGGCTCGCCTGGCCGAGCACGACAAGATCATCGGGGTCAAGGATAGCGCGGGTGATGTGAACCAGCTGGTCGAGTTCATTCGCCTTTGCCCACCCGACTTTGATGTCCTGATCGGCAACGCGGGCGCCTATCTGGACGGGCTCAAAGCGGGTGCGGCGGGGGGCATCCTGGCGGTGGCCAATGTGGCGCCGTACGAGTGCGTGGCGATCTGGCGCTTGGTGCGCGACAATCGATATGACGAGGCTCGCGAGACCCACGTGCGAGTCATGCCCACGGCGCGCGCGGTGACCAGCCAGTATGGCGTGCCCGGGCTAAAAGCGGCGATGGACTTGATCGGTTACTATGGGGGCGCGCCGCGCCTACCCCTGTTGCCCTTGGAACTGGCAGCCCGTGAAGACATACGCAACATCCTCACTGAGGCAGGTCTCATGGCCTAAGGTTGCCGAATCGGGGCATTGAACCCAAGGCGCAAGGGTCCCTGTATGGGTCAACAGAACGACCTACAAGGGATTGCCGCCAAGGCAGAGGACGCAAATCTAGGGTATTCGACCAAGAGACCTTTGCGTCCTTTGCGCCTTGGCGGTAATGTCTTCTTTCCTTTGTTAGCGAACGCGGTATTTCTCCAGGGCGTCCATGTCGAGCTCGCAACCGAGCCCCGGTTTGTCTGGCACCACAGCGCAGCCGCCCTCGAATTGCAGCCCTTCCGTGATCAAGTCATCCACTCTTGTCCACGACCCCACAAAGTCGCTGCCCAAAATGCAATTGCGCGCTGCAGCAGCGGCATGGAGGTAGGAGAGCTCCATGATCCCCAGATCCACCCCCGATCCATGCCAGCAGGGGATCCCGGCCCCGTGGGCGATGCCCGCGTTGCGCACAAACTGCATCATGCTGCCCCCCAGGTTGAGGTAATCCACCGCCTCGGCCTTGATCGCATTGATGATGTCGTGAGGGTCGCCCAGGTGCTGCGCCACGGGCACGATGCCATGCTCTCGGAACAGGTGGTACCAATCCTGGTTCCACTTGGGGAAGGGGTCCTCGAACACCTTGACCCTGCCGTGCTTGACCAGTTCCCTCGCCAGATCCAGCGCCTCGGTGGGGCGCCAGAATCGCTCGTTGGGGTCGATCGTCAGCGCAAAGTCGGGACCGGCCACCTCCCAGATCGCCTTGCACCGCTCGACCAGCTCCTCATCCGCGGTGCATTTGAGCTTCATCCCGTGGAACCCGCGAGCTACAGCCAGCTTGGTATTGGCCGCCGCCTCTTCCGGCGTCTGGATGCTGATCCAGTAGTCGGCGGGCACACGATCGCGCACGGCGCCGCCCAGGAACCAATGCGCCGGCTGGCCGTACACCTTGCCCAGGATATCGAGGACAGCCATCTCCAGCGCCTCGTACCCCGACCACGTGGGCCCGGCCTCTGCCGATTCCCACCAGCGGTTGGGGTCATAGTGGTCCGTTGGCTTGGTGTCCAGGGAGGCGATGGACGGCAACTGCTGGAGCATCATCTTGCGCGGGTCGAGACCCTGGATCTGCGCGGCCATCTTTTGCACGTTCTCCAACGGGCATCCTCGCCCCGTCTCTCCCAGGCCGTAGACCCCCTCGTCGGTGTGTACGCGGATGATATGCTTGGGTACTTCATCCCACCCCGAGGGGCCGAACTTGGCCGATTGTACCCGCCCGGGGATGGTTGGGACCACGACGGTCCAGATATCGGTCGATGTGATCTTCATCTTCGTCTCCCTAGAAAATGTATGGCGGGCATCTTGCCCGGCTCGCTCTCGCTACGTGCGGCGCCCTTGCTGCCTATTCATCCACAGTGGCGAGCCCTAGGCGACTCCCTACAAAGCATCGCCAGGTCCTGGCACACGCCAAGACCTGGCGCTCGGATAGGAAAGCACGACCAGGGGCTACCCCTTGAGTGCGCCGATGGTGATTCCTTCCGTCAGGCGATTCTGGAAGATGGCGTAGACGATAAAGGTGGGCACCAACATGATGATGAACCCCGCGAACATGGCGCCCCAGTCGGTGGCATAGTAGGCCACCTCCAGCAGGTTGGACATGCCCAACGGCAGGGTTTTGAGCTCATCCTTGGAAATGGTGATCAGCGCCCACATAAACTCGTTCCACACCCCCAGGAAGTTGAACACGGCGATGGTGAGCATGCCGCTCTTGGCCAGGGGCAGCATCACGTTCCAAAATACCGTATAGAGTGAA
>CAYQDH010000002.1:0-50026 GCA_964416075.1 uncultured Anaerolineales bacterium
GCTCCCCATCCCGGGTACGCTCTCGGCCCACAGCCGGCCGCCGTGCATCTCCACAAATTGGCGGCTCAGGGCCAGCCCGAGCCCGGCCCCCGCTCCGCTCCGGAAGCCGGCCTCAGCCTGAGAGAAGCGCTCGAACAGCTTGCCCAGTTGGTCCTCGGGGATGCCAACCCCTGTGTCGCGCACCTTGACTCGTACTGAGGTATCGCTCAACTCGGCGCTCACTGTGATTCCGCCCTGGTTCGTATAGCGTACCGCGTTGTTCAGCAGGTTGAGCATGATTTGGCGCACTCGCGTACGATCCACAAAGAGTTGTGGCAGGTCAGGCAAGGGCTCGAGAGTGCACTCCAGCTCGTGTTGCTTCGCCAGTGGCTGGATGGCTTTCACGGCATCGCGCAGGATCGGAGCAATATCTTGGAGCTCGCGGAACATCGGCAGCCGCGAGGCATCGATGCGCGAGAGATCGAGGATGTCGTTGACCAAGCTCTGGAGGTGCTGGCTAGCGCGATAGAGCTCGGCGACGTCGCTGACCAACTCGGGGGTCCAGCGCACCCCTTCATAGCCGTCGGCATCGAGGTACATCATCTCGGCAAAGCCCACCACGAGGTTGAGTGGCGTGCGCAGCTCGTGGCTCACGTTGGCGACGAACTGCTCCTTGAGCGCTCGCGCCTGTTCGGCCTCCTGGCGTGCCTGGCCCAGTTCGCGGTTGACGCGTTCCAGGCGCCGCGAGGCCTCGGTGAGCGCCGTCAGCGTGCGATTGAGCTCGCCCTGGCGTCGCCGCAACTGCTTGAGCAGCAAGGCGGCGCGCTGCTGGCTATTCTGAGACCAGGCGAGGGCCATTGAGAAGCCGCGCAAAGCGGTCCATTGCAGAATGGCGACGAGCCAGATCAGGACGAGTGCCGTCACGGCGAGGGGGCCGAAACCCTGCATTCCCAGAAGCGCCGCGCTGCTTAGGAGCGTGGAGGCTACCCCCGCGAGCGGGTTGCTGGCAAAGTTGGCGATCACGATCAACACCGCAAAGCAGGGCAGAATCGGGCTCGCGATCAAGCGTTGCGCCCACACAAAAGTGAGCACAGGCCCAACGATGAGCAGAATCTGTGAGAGAAACGGCAGGCGGCGACGGAAAGCATAGATGGACACCCCTTCGACGATCAGTGATAGATACACCACGAGTCGCCGCCACCAGCCGCTACCAGATTCGGGGCCCACGAGCAGAGCAAAGATGATGCCTAGGGCGATCAAGAAAAGGCTGATGAACATCAGCAGGTCTTTACGTACCTGCTCGATATCCTCCTTTTGGCGTTGAGCTGCGAGCTCTGCCTCGTTTTCGGTGACCATGTTCCTGCCTCCGGGACACGTCGCGCCCTCGAAAGCGCGCGAGGACGTTCGGGTTCGATGCATGCGCTGGAAACATGCTAGCACGGACTCCCCGGTACGTCTAGTGGCCCGGCGGCGCTGCCGATCTTTGGCCACCCTAACCAGGCTATTCCAGGTCGACTGCCACCACTTCATGATCCAGGATCGTCGGCACCGTCACGGTCACATGACCCGGCTCCGCCTCGAACGGTACCACGCTGCCGGCCACGAGCAGTTGCGCCCGCGCGGCCCGCGCACCCTCAGGCAGGCGGATGCGCACCTGCTGCGTCCCCACCGGATATAGCTCGCGAAAGGGCCCCTTCATCATCATGGGATTCGTCAGGTTCACCATGTGCACCGTGAGCGAGCTCTTTTGGCGCCACACCGTCACATCCAGCACACCCGGGCCGGTGACTGTCGCCGGGCGCTCCTCGTTCGTGGCCCAGCCCACGGCATTGCCCAGGATCCGGCCATGGTCCACGCAGAGCACCTCCCAGAAGATGCGGTCCGCATCCCATGGCAAATACACCACCCGTCCGCGGCCCACCTCGCGCACGTAGGCCTCAGGGATGTCGGTCACCGGCTCTCGCGGGTATACCTCCTCCATCGGCAGGTCGGGATAGGAGGGAATCAGCGTCAAAGGCGCATTGGGGAACGGTACCGTGCCCTTGACTCTGACGCGATAGGCGCCGTTGATGATGCGCTCCGTATCCTCCAGCCCTGCCAAAAGGGGATGGACCCCGTCCGTTTGCGGATCGCGTTCCACGCGCAGGTACGAGTTCTGCATGGGCCCTTCGATGCCCCCTTCGTACCGCACGCCATACAGGTCGCACAGGCCGAAATCGGGCCGGCGCACGCCCCACTCGTCATAGAGCGAGGTCTCGAAGGTGGCCACGAGGCTGCCGCCTCGCGCGACATAATCGCGCAGTTGCTCGCATTGGGCACCCGAGAGCGCCGCGATGTTGGGCAGGACCAGCGCCTTGTATCGATCGAGGTGTTCGGCGTCCAGCAGCCCATCATGTACCATCTCAAAGGGGATCCGCGCCTCCACCAGCGCCTGGTAATAGCCCAGGGTATGATCCTCGACCTTGGCCTGCGCCGACTCACCCCCATAATAGGTTGCCGTCTGCTGCGAATAGAGCATCGCCACGCGTGCGAGCGATTCCTCATTGCGCAGGTAGGGCTCTACCGCATGGTGCCAGCCATAAATATCCTCCACTACGCCGAGCCAGCGCCGGTCGTAGAGCATGCCGCCGAACTTGGTGAACCACGGGCGCAGCCCGTTGGCGATTCCGTCGGCTACCCAGATGCGAATCTCGGCCGGGCTCTGCACCGAGTCCTTCCAGCGGTAATGCTCCTCTACTCCGACGCTAAAGATGCCCCCCGCTGGCTTGTTTCCGAGCGTCGCACGGTACTCTTTCGCGTTCTTGCCATTGGCCCAGGGGACCATCAGCCCGCGGCGTGCCTGGCGGTCGGCAAAGAGGATGTCGGACAGTTCACCGATGGTCTTCATATCCAGCGAGCTTAGCGCGCCGCCGCCTGTATTGGGGATATAGCGCGCAGCGGGGTTGATCGCACGGATCTCCCTGTCCCACAGCTGCCAGAGCTCGAATAGACGCTCTTGGTGCCAGCGTAAGTAGGCGCGATAGGCCGAGCCCTGCGGATCCCGCGTCCGGGGCAGGTCCATGCCGTAGGCCTCGCGGAAATTGCGCTGGCAGTGCTCGCAATAGCACATGCCGGAACCCGCCCAGCGATTGCTAAAGATCCCCTCCACTTGGTAGAGGCGCATGATCTCGCGATGGACCTCGGTCATGAACTCGAAATTGTACGGCCCCAGGGCGCAGGTCACCCACAGCTCTGGCTGTGCCCAGTGGCGCCGCGGTTTCCCATCAGCGTCGACAGCGACCCAATCGGGATGGGCCTCGTACGCATCCTGATGCATGGCGTGCGGGTCGGTGCGAGCGATGACCACCATATCCATCTGCTTGCACCCCGCGACCAACTCGCCAAAGGGATCGGACTCGCCCATCCACTGGCTGCGGTAGTGCAGTGGAATCTGCGTCGGGTAGTAGCAGATGCACCCCCCCGCGCTCAGGCAGGCTGCGTCGGCATGCACTCGCTGAAAATAGTCCAGCCAAAAGGCAGGATCGTACTGCGCGGGATCGTTCTCCACCAGCGTGAGCTGCGCCCAGCGCATGGGCCGGTCGAACCAACCGCCTTGCTCTTGCGATACCATACCCTTAGCCTCTGCCATGGGTCTATCCTCCATCACCAACATGTTGGATCCAGCTAACTAGGCCGCCTCAGTGATGCGAGGGCGGTGCCTGCATGCCGAAAGGCCTCCGCCGGTCCGTATGGAGCCAGGCCTACGGTGATGTAGGGATTGATGGCCGTGTCGCCTTCGGCATGGGCAAAGCGCCACATCCGCCCACACATCTCCTGTTTGACAGTTTCGTAGGCCGGGTCGCTCGCCAGGTTTCTCATCTCGTGAGGATCGTTGCGCAGATCATAGAGCTCGTCGCAATCAAAACCGTTGTACACATACTTGTAATTGCGCGTCATCACGGAGCGCTGAGTGTAGTAGAGCTCCACGCCATTGCACTGAGAGTGCATCTCGTCACGCCAGACCTCCGGAGGCCGCCCCTCCATGAACGGCAACAGGCTCATGCCCGTCAGGTGGTGTTCGGGCGCCACGCCGGCCAGGTCCATGAATGTCGGCCCGAAGTCGGCCAGGGAAACGAACTCCTCGATGCACCGTCCCGGTTGCTTCACCCCCTTGGGCCAGCGGATCACCGCTGGTACACGATAGGCGCCCTGGAAACAGGGGATCCCTTTTGCAAAGAGACCGTGCTCTCCGCAATAATCACCGTGGTCCGAGCAGTAGAGCACCAGGGTATCCTCCGCCTGGCCCGTCGCGTCCAATGCCCTTAGCAACTGGCCGAATAGGTCGTCGAGATATGAGCAGTAGGCCCAGAAGTGGAGAATGGCCGTACGAACCTCCCGCTCTGAGAGTTGGCCAAAGCGCGTGCGCCGCATCCGTTCGTAGATGCGCGGCTTGTCGTTCATGTCGTCGGCGTAATTGGCGGGTAGGGACACATCGTCGAGGTTGTACAGGTCGAGGTACTTTTGCGGCACCATATAGGGGTCGTGTGGCCCGACCAAGCCTACGTATAGGCACCAGGGATCCTGGCCCCGGGCCAACTCGGGCAGCACCTCGAGCGCCTTCTGCACCGCCTTCTCATCGTGGGGCGTGCCTTCGTTTCGCATACCATAGAGGCAATAGGTGCCATAGCCGGGGCGCATGATCGCCCCTTCGCCTCGCTCGCCACCCTCGGGCTCGGCGGCAATGCTACGGTAGCGATCCCAGGTAACGCCATGGTGGTCGCCGGCGCCGCCAGACACGAAATGCTCCCTCCAGCCCCGGTCCTTGGGCCCTTCCTCCACGCTCACATGCCACTTGCCCGAGAAATCGAGCCGGTAGCCTGCAGCAGCCAGTTCCTCGCTCCATAGCCTGACGCCCGGCCGCACCCCCCGGCTGAGCGCCTGATCGTTGCAGATATTGTTCCACACGCCGTGCCTCGAAGGATAGAGGCCGGTGAAAAACGTCGCCCGTGAGGGGCAGCAGTGGGGTGAGGGACAAAAGGTGTTGCTAAAGGTAATCCCTGCGCGGGCTAAGGCGTCGACGTTGGGAGTGATCGCCGGGTGCTCGGGCAGCACCGTATCGGCGCGCTGGTGATCGGTCATGACGATAAGGATATTAGGTTTGGGCATCTCTTGTCGACCTTTTCGGCCCATTATAACATTTCCTGACCTTGCTCCCAATGCGCGAATTCCCTTGACCGCTCTCTATCCTCGGGCTAGAATGGCCACTGTATCCGGATAGCCGTGCACAGGACAGCCTGTGCGTGCACCGTTCTTTCATCCATCCCTGATGTCCACGCCGTCGCCCAGGAGATCGAGATCCGGGAGGAATCAGATGCATATAGGAATCATGTGTCGCACCTTCGTTCGTCCCACGTTGCAGGAGACGCTGGATGCCGTGGTCCAGCACGGCATTCATTCCATTCAGTTCGGCTTTAGCTGCGTGGGTCTACCGGAAATGCCGGAGCGCATCGACCCAGAGCTGTGCGATTTCATCCGGCAGGAGATGGAAGCCAGAAAGATCGCCATGGCCTGCATTTCCGGCACGTTCAACATGATCGATCCCGACGTGGTGGCAAGACAGGATGGCCTGCGACGGCTGGATCAGCTAGCGGCCGCTTGCGGACGGCTCGGCACCTCGGTCATCACGCTCTGTACCGGGACGCGTGACCCCGATAACATGTGGCGACGACACCCTGAGAACGACTCGCCGGAGGCCTGGGCTGATATGCTCGCCTCTACAAGCCAGGCATTGCAGAGCGCCGAACGCTATGGCGTCACACTCGCCTTCGAGCCCGAGGTATCCAACGTTGTGGATTCGGCCCGCAAGGGCCGCCGCCTGCTCGATGAGATGCGTTCGCCCTACCTGAAGGTGGTTATGGACGGCGCCAACATATTCCATGCCGGCGAGTTGCCGCGGATGCACGATATCCTGGATGAGGCTTTCGATCTGCTCGGCAAGGATATCGTGATCGCCCATGCCAAAGACCTCGACCACGATGGTGAGGCGGGGCATATCGCCGCGGGCAAGGGCCTGCTCGATTACGAGCGCTATCTATCCCTGCTCGCGGCTCTCGGGGGCGACCTGCCTCTCATCCTGCACGGGCTTGCCGAAGAGGAGGTGGACGACTGCGTGGCCTTTCTCGTTGCTAGCTCGCGTTTCTCTTGACCGGCGGTTAGTCTACCTCGCGCCGTGCTCCAAAACCTCAGCGCCCCCGCCAGCGCCCGGTAGCCCTCGATCCGCCTGGGTCTTGGCCTGTCCACCAATTCTCGCGGTGCGCTATGGTCGGTTCAGCCGCGTTGTAGAGCGCCCTGGAGCCACATGGGCCGCAACGCGGTGTTAGACGCCGGTTGCTCATATAGAGATGGCCTGGGGCCACGGCTCGCGGCGGGCTTGGGTCCAAAGCGTGTTGACGTAACTCAGCGCAAAGTGGTTCTGCACCAAGTGAAGCCAGAAGGCGCCCCGCTCGGTCAGTGTGACATAGTCGCCATCGCGAACCGCGAGCCCCGCGAGCTCCACGGCTCTCAGCCACCGGTAGGCCTTCAGCGCGTCATGGCCGAGAACTGCATCGAGGCTGTCCAATGGGATGCGGGTATCGTAGAGGCGCCAATACAGCCACCACCAACCGGGCATCTCACCGGAGAAAGGCATGCGCAGGGCGATAGCCATTCGCCCGTCACACGTTGCGCGAATCCAGCTGTTGAGATCAAAGGTGTTGAGCACGAACCCATCGGGCAGGTGCGATCCGGCGCCGGGGCCGATCCCGATGTAGCCATCCCGGGTAACCGACGAGTAGCGCGGAACGGCGCCGCGCCGGAAGCCCCACACCGATACGCGCTCGTAGCCATGCTCCGCGCACCATGCGTTGATGGCGCGGTAGTGCGCCCGACGCGCGCGCAGATCCGGCATGCGCACATCTGTAAGGCGCAGGTACTCGCCGACCGAGGTGTAGGGGAAGGTGAAAAGCGGGTAGGTCGTGATCTGCGTTGCGCCAAGCTGCGCGGCGCGGGCCAGATCCGCGGTCACCTCGCTGGCTGTCTGGCCGGGCAGGGCGAACATGAGGTCCACATTCACCGAGGCAAAGCCGCTCTCCGCCAATAGCCCTAGCGCGTGTTCCGCGACGGATGGTGTGTAGCGGCGTCCGATCAGTCCCAGGTTCTCGGCACGGAACGACTGCACGCCCAGGGATACGAGGGCAACACCCGCATCGTGCATCCGCCGCACGGTTACGTCGTCCACGTCAGCGGGGTTCGTTTCGATGCAGATATCCCCCGTCAAGGGGAACCGCTCGCGCACCCGTGCCAGCACGCTGGCGATGCTGCCCAGTGCAAGCGTCGGTGTGCCGCCGCCGATGTAGACGCTCGTTATTTCGGCAGGCCCGATCCTATCAGCCCACCCATCCACCTCGGCGACTGCGGCCCGGGTGTAGGGTTTCAATAGCGCTTCGTCATACGGTACCTTGGTGTAGGGGCAATAGGGGCACAAGTTGTGACAGAACGGCACATGCAGATACAGCGAGGTACGCTCGACGCGCGGCGGCGCCCAGTCCGCTGCCGGCGCTTCAAACACCCAACGCTGATCGGGTCCCACGAGATGCCTGCGTGCCACGCGCGTTACGAGGCGGGAGAGCTTGTGGCCCAGCTGGTTCACCAGTACCTCATCATGCCCAGCATGGCGCTCAAGCGCAGGCGCTGAAACTCGGTGATCTCCGTGCAGGCCGCATAGCCGCACTCTGCGCAAATATCGTCAGTGGCGCGGCAGCACACATACTCGCCATCGACGTCCCTTACATAGGCTACCGGCATGCGCCTTGGCCAGTCACCGGACTTGAGCGCGAGTAGGCCGGCCCGCGAATTGATCACGGGCAGCCCTGACTTGATACAGCGCAGCAGCCCGTCGATGATCGGCGCGCGCTCCTCGGCGGTCAGGAATAGCTCGTCGCGACCATAGTAGGGTGTGTGCCAGTAGAACATCACACCGATTACGGGGAACTTGGTCTCACGCACCCAGCGCAGGAATGGCTCGATGCCAGGCGCGGTGTTGCGGTCAATCACATAGATCACCGCGACCTTGGGGTGCTGGCCCCCACGGATCGCATTTTCGACCTGCTGGAAATGATCCCCGCGTCGCAACTCGAAGGTGCCGGGCAGCCCATCCATGCTGACCCACACCAGGTCGGCCGACGTGTCGAGCCCGAGTGTGCCGTTGGTGTACAAGTGCACATGGTAGAAACCGATCCGTTTCGCCTCCCCAATGGCATCTTCCAGCCTGTGCTGGCCGTCGCGCCACAGCATCGGCTCCCCGCCGCTGAGGTACAACTCGCGGAATCCGCGGCCCCAGGCATCTTGCATGGCGGCAACCAAATGGTCCCAGGTCATATCGGGACGGCCAGTGTTGGAGACACGACAGCCACGACAGGCCAGGTTGCAGCGGTCCGTAACTGCAACGCCATAGATGAGCGGCTCCGGACGCCCCAGCACGAAAAAGCGCCACGCATACGGGATGTAGAATCGGAGCCTATCGGCAGCACAAACCAAAAGGCTAACCTCCCTCAGAACGTCATAACTCGGCCATCCTGACGGGTCAAATGCTGGCACCTACCCGAACGTCGCCTGGCCGATCATCGCGACGTCTGCCGCGGCGACGAGCCCGCACGCGAGGCACCATAGGCCCAGCGTTAGGCCGCGCCCTGCAATATTAAGCAGCTCCGGCGCGCGGTGCCCTCTACCCGTCCAATCTCAGACAGGCCCTAGTGTAGATCGAGTCACTCCCGACGTCAATGCCTTTGCAAGGCCAGCTATTTTCCGTTTGACAAACGCCTCTGCTCGTGCTAAGTTGGCCACGTATACTCTGGACAGGCCTAGCCTCAAGGAGGACGTCCCGGCAACCACACCGCTCAAGCCACGCTAAGGCCTTTGGGTGCGCGCCTGCCCTCGCACCCCATAAAATAGGTCAAACCTCCGACTCATCACGCTCCCTCGAGGACGAATGAGCGTTAGGTGCGGGGAGCAATCCCCACGCCCGCCGTTAGCAAAGGAGGTGGCCTCGTTGTGCCGATTCTGGCGCACGAAGGTCACCTCCTTTTTTATTTCGGAAATCGGTAGTCTGTACAGAGGAGGAAACATGCAAGGCTATACTGGGAAAATGTTGGTCGTCGATCTGGGGCTGAGAACATTCGAGTCGCGGGCCATCCCAGAAGCATGGCTCAAGGATTTCCTGGGTGGTGAGGGAGTGGCGATGCGCCTCTTCTACGAACTGGTGCACCCCGACGCCGATCCCTTGGACGCCGTTCAGCCGATGATCTTTGCTACCGGGCCGCTCACGGGGACGGCAGCGCCATGCAGCGGGCGCTGCTGCGTCGTCTTTTACTCCCCCGCGACCGGCACACTCGGCGCGGCCAATGCTGGTGGGCACTTTGCCCCAGCGCTCAAGAGGGCAGGTTGGGACCTCTTGGTCCTACTCGGCCAAGCCGATAAGCCCGTCTACCTGTATGTTAACGATGATAAGGTAGAGTTCCGTGACGCAGCGCGGCTGTGGGGCCAGGGGGTGGCCGAAGCCGAAGATGCCATCGTGGCGGAGCTGGACGTAAAGGGGCTGCAGGTGGCTTCTATCGGCCCGGCCGGTGAAAAGGGCGTCAAGTTCGCCTCCATCATGACCGACAAACACCGTGCCTTTGGACGCGGTGGACCCGGCGCAGCGATGGGCAGCAAGCTGCTGAAGGCGGTCGCTGTCAAGGGCACGTTGCCCCTGCCGACTGCGGATCCTAAGGCGCTCCGTGAAGCGGCGACCCATGCCCGTGAAGAGCTCTTTGCCGAGGCCTTTGTCCGCGATGAGTTGCACCCCTTTGGCACCCCTTCCTTCTACGATTCTATCAACACCCTCGGTATCCTGCCTACCAAGAATTGGCAAAGGACCGAGTTCCCCCAATCGGTCGGTAAGTTGACCTACCACGACTACCACGAGACGCTACAGGTCAAGCCCTATGCCTGCTTTGGCTGCCCTATCGCCTGCGGGCGGTCCACCACCATTATCGAGGGCAAGTATGCGGGAATGCATGGGGGTGGGCCGGAGTATGAGACCTTGGCCGCTTTTGGCAGCAAGTGCCTGGTCACCGACATCAACGCTATAGCTGCTGCCAACCACACGGCAAACAACCTGGGGCTGGACGTAATCTCTTCGGGACAGGTGATTGCCACTGCTATGGAGTGGTACGAACAGGGGATCTTGACCAAGGACCTCACCGGCGGCCTGGAGCTCACTTGGGGCAACGGAGACGCCGTGGTCGAAGCCGTCAAGCTGATCGGCAAGCGCGAAGGAGTCGGCGATCTACTGGCGCTGGGCGTCAAGAGGGCCGCGGAGAAACTGGGGCCCGCTGCCGGCTATGCGGCCATGCATGTCAAAGGGCTGGAAATGGCGGCCGATGGGGTGCGGGCCAGTAAGGGCGAAGCCGTCGTGCACGCCACTTCGGCCCGCGGCGCCGACCACTTGCGGCCCTACGCCTCCACCATCGATGCCTTTGGCTATCGTGAACCCCAATTGGGCATCGTCCAAGACGTCGACTACCTGGAGGATGGCCACAAGTCGTGGGTCAAGCCGCTCCAGGAACTGAGCATGGCTACCAACATGTTGGGCGTGTGCCTCTTTGCCTCGATCACCCTGGCCATCAAGCCCGCCACCTGGGCCCGGTTGGCCTCGGCGGCCGTCGGCTATCCCATCTCCCAGGGCGATCTGCTCCTCGCCGCCGAGCGGGTGATCAATCTGGAGCGCATGGTCAACGCGCGCCTTGGATTTGATCGCAAGGATGACACCTTGCCCCGGCGCTTCCTGGAGGAACGGGCTCCCGACGGGCGCGGCGAGGGCGAGGTCGTCGACCTGGCAGTAGCACTGGATAGCTACTATGAGTCCATGGGTTGGGACCCAAAGACTGGACTCCCCACACGTGAGAAGTTGGCCAGCCTGGGCCTGGATTGGCTCTAGATAACCAGGGGGTTCCGCGAGCCGGCAGCGCTCGCGGAACCCCCGCCCACACTCTATCTTGCGGCTGCATCGACTTGGACACAGCCCTGCTCCGCGCCCAGGTTTTTATGTTGCTCGCCCTCTCGATGGTATACTGTAAGTTGCTACAGGATATTCCAGTCATGAGGGGATAACATGAATACCCCCTGGAGCAGACCTACTAAATATATCGTCGGCGTTAGCTTGGCGCTCCTGGGGATCGCCCTCCTGTACCTGATTCGCTTAGTCATCCCCATGCTGATCATCGCCGCCCTCATCGCCGTGATCGTGCGGCCGATCGTCTTGTGGCTGCAACAGCGGGTGCGCCTGCCGCGCGGCTTGGCGGTGATGGTGGTCTACCTGGGCCTGGCCATCCTGGTCCCGCTGGCGCTCCTGTTCATCATCCCGGCCATTATCGATGCGCTGCGCTTTGTTCTCAACCTCGACTATCAAAGCATTCTCCAGGGCGGCCTGGACTGGCTAAGGTCATGGCTGGCCTCGGTCAAGGCCGCACAGCTACCGATGGCCGCCCTAGACGCCTGGATCGACCAGACTGTGGATGTGCTGCTCACAAACCTCCAGCAAGTAGAGCCCGCCGTGGCGCCGGCGTTGCCGTCGCTTGCCACGATCCTCCGCTCACTACGCTCGGTGGTGACGACAACGTTTGGTGTCGCCGCTGACCTGGTGGGGGCGGTGGTGTCCCAGGTCGCCCTGGTGATCTTTACCTTTCTGGCGTCGATCTATATGAGCCTGAGCGCGCATACCTACCGGGGCGCATTCCTACGCCTGGTCCCGGCTGCCTATCGGCCCGAGTTCGATGCGTTGCTGGGCCGAATCGAACACCTGTGGGGCGCCTTTTTCCGCGGGCAGTTGACCCTGATGCTCGTGATCGGGCTGGTCAGCGGCTTGGGATTGGCGGTGCTCGGCGTGCCCGGCGCGCTATACTTGGGGATCATCGCCGGCTTGCTCGAGCTGATCCCAAACCTGGGGCCGCTCATCGCCACCATCCCGGCGGTCATTGTGGCCTTGTTGCAGGGGTCGAGTTACCTCCCCTTCAGCCCTCTCTTTCTCGCCGTTGTGGTGCTTCTCTTTTACGTGTTATTGCAGCAGGTGGAGAACAACCTGATCGTCCCTCGCGTGCTGGGGGAAGCCGTCGAGCTTTCGCCGCTGGTCGTCATGATCGGCGTGCTGGTCGGCGCGTCGACAGCCGGAATCTTGGGCGCTCTGCTGGCCACCCCGGTCATCGCTACCGCTCGCGAAATAGTGCGCTATCTATATCGCAAGATGCTGGGCGAGGCCCCCTTCCCACCAGAGGATGTGTCAGCAGAGCCTGCGGCGCCCAGCTCGATAGGTTGGTATCAGAGGTTGCGCACGTGGGTTCAGCGGCTGGTCCAGTCTCGCCCACTCGCCTCTCTCCGCCACGTGTCGGATGTCCGCTCCACCCCGAACAACGAACCGGACATGAAAGACGATCCGCAGCGCTAGACGGTCATCGTTCGATCAGCGCGTGAACGCCTTGGTTGGACTGCGCTCCCCCGCACGTTCCGCTTGACTTGTGCCTTTTTGCCTTATACAGTGACGCTACATAAGGAGGTGCGTCATGATACCGGAGCATGGCTCTCTTTCCCCTAGGACCGATCGGCATGCCGGGACGCAGGGAGGGGAAGCGGAGGCACTCCGTCGGGAGCGTGACCTGCTCTCGGCCGTGCTCGACACCGCTGGTTCGCTCGTGGTGCTCCTCGACCGCGAGGGTCGTATCGTCCGCTTCAACCGTGCCTGCGAGACGACGAGTGGATTCTCCTTCGCAGAAGCAAGAGGCCAGGCTCTCTGGGATCTATTCCTTGCCCCGGAAGAGGTCGATCCGGTCCGGGCGGTCTTTGAGCAGCTTCGAGCGGGCCAATTCCCCAACGAATACGAAAACCACTGGATAACTAAGGATGGGCAGCGCCGTCTGATCGCCTGGTCCAACACGGCCCTCCTGAGCCCCGACGGAGCGGTCGAATACATCGTTGGCACGGGCATCGACATCACCGACCGCCGGCAGGCTGAGGAGTTGCTACGCCAAGCCCGTGAAGCGCTTGAATCTCGCGTGGCTGAGCGGACCGCTGAATTGCAGAGAGCGAGCGAGTTACTCGCCGCCCTGCACGAGACCGCCCTGGGTATACTAGGCCGCCTCGACCTGAACGAGTTACTGGAGGCTATCGTCACGCGCACGGCGAACCAGGTGGGGGGCTATGCGGCGATCTACCTGGTGGATCGTGCCACCGACGAACTCGTCGTCCGGGTCGTCAGCGGCGCCCCCAGCGATTTTGTCGGTTATCGGCTGAAGCGGGGCGAGGGCATGTGCGGCAAGATATGGCAGTTCGACCGGCCCATGCAGGTAGACCGCTACAACACATGGGACGGCCGCACGGCCGTCTACCCCTACTCAAACCCCGACCCGCGGGTCGACCGGTCGATGGGGGTGCCGTTGCATTCCGGCCAAGAGGTCGTGGGGGTGCTGGGGATATCACGGTCGAATACATCGCCGCCTTTTCGGCAGGATGAGCTAGATCTCGCCATCCGGCTGGCGCAATTGGCCTCCATCTCCCTGGACAACGCACGGCTATATAGCTCGCTCCAACAGGGTTTTGCCCTGCAAAAGCTCGTCGGCCATATCTCTGCTCACTTTATCGACCTCGGCCCTTCGGAGGTCGACGCTGGCATCCAATATGCGCTCCAGGCCATTGGCGAGTTCTCGGGCGTGGATCGCAGCTATGTGTTCCAGTTCTCGGGCGATGGCACGATCCTGGACAATACGCACGAGTGGTGCGCCGAAGGGATCCAACCGTACATAGATTCCCTCAGGGGCCTTTCCCGGGCGGCTTTTCCATGGTTCGTGGGCCAGCTGGAGCAGTTAAAAGTAGTGTCCGTGCCTCGCGTGGGCGATATGCCCCCGGAAGCGAGCATGGAGCGCGCGGAATGCGAGCGGGAGGCTATCCAGTCCATCATCCTCGTGCCCCTGGCGTACCGTGGTATGCTGGTTGGATTCCTGGGCCTCGATTCCGTGCGGGTGGAGAAGCCCTGGACAGAAGACCTCACGACTCTGCTCACCATCGTCGGCGGCCTGATCGTCAATGCCCTCGAGCACAAACGAGCGCAGGCCATCCAGGCCGGCCAGCGTCAGTTCTTGGAGCTGCTGGCCACCGGTGGGAGTTTTTCCGAGACGCTTCATACTCTGGTGCGCCTCATCGAAGATCAATGGCCGGGCATGCTCGGGCTCATCCTGCTCCTGGATGAGGATGGCAAGCACCTGCACATCGGCGCTTCGGTGAGCCTGCCGCAAGACTATGTCCGGTCCATCGAAGGGCTGGAGATCGGGCCCATGGTGGGGTCGTGTGGCACGGCCTGCTACCGCCGCGAGCGGGTGATTGTGGAAGACACGGCCACCGACCCGCGCTGGGAAGGCCTGCGCGACCTGGCGCTCCGCTATAGCCTGCGCGCCTGCTGGTCGGAGCCGGTATTCTCCCCCAGCGGCCAGGTGGTGGGCACCTTTGCCATGTATTACCGCCAGCCCCGTGCGCCAAGCGAGACGGAGTTGCGCACCATCGAGATGGGTGCTCACCTGGTGGGGGTAGCTATTGAGCATGATCGGGCTGAGAGGGCACTGCGACAAAGTGAGGAAAGGTTCCGCAGTATCGTCGAACATGCCAATGTCGGAATAGCTATCGTTCAAGAGGCCCGCTTCCGGTTCATGAATCCTCACTACGCCGCCATGCTGGGCTACACCGTGGAGGAGATGCTCGGCACAGAGTTCATGGGGTACTGTACGCCGGAAGAACGCGATCGCATCGTGGACTTTGATACGCGGCGGACCAGGGGCGAGCCCGTTCCCACGCGCTATGAGACATCCCTGGTGCACAAGAATGGTGGGTACGTCTATGCGGACGTGAGTGCCGGCCTTATTCCCTACGGCGGCCAAAAGGCCACCTTCGTCTTCCTGCGCGATATCACCGAGGAGCGGCGCACCCAGCAGGCCCTCCAGGAGGCCTACCGGACCTTGGAACTGCGCGTGGAGGAGCGCACGGGGGAATTGGCCGCGCTCAATGCGATTTCCGCTGTGGTCAGCCGCTCCCTCGATCTCCAAGAGATCATGAGCAGCGCCTTGGACAAGACTCTGGACGTCATGGGTCTCAGCGTGGGCGCGGTCTACCGCCTACAGGCAGAGCATGGAGAACAGCCACCCAAGCCGCTGCTGCGCCTCATGGCGCAGCGGGGCTTGACCGAGGAGTTGGCGCGTCTTGTCGATCCCCTGCCGCTCTACGGGACCTTTGTCGAGAGCGCTGCCGTCCTTCAGCGGCCGGTCGTCTGGATGGTGGCCGACTATCCACAGGCGACCCTGATGCAGTACATGGAGAGGGTTGGCGTGCACACAGCAGTCAGCGCGCCGCTCCTATCCAAAGAGACGATGGTGGGCGCGATGGTCGTGGGGTCCCCCAGCCAGCGCCTCTTCAGCGCGGAAGAGCTGTCGCTATTGTCGGCCATTGGCCAACAGATTGGCGTGGCTGTGGAGAATGCGCGCCTGTACGAGGCAGAACAGGCCCGTCGCCAAGAGGCCGAGCGGCGGCGGCAGGTAGCCGAAGGGCTGCGCGAAATCCTGGCCACTCTGAACTCAAGCCGCCCCTTGGGAGAGATCCTGAACTACATCGCGTCTCAGGCAAGTCATCTTCTCGGGAGCGATGCCACAGCCCTCTGCCGCTTGGACAGACAGACCCAGTTCCTGACCATCCAGGCTTCATATGGGCTGAGCTCCGAGTTCACGGAGCATATGGCCTTCCAAGTGGGCCGAGTGAGCATTATCGGCGAGGCTGTTCTCACGCGCAGGCCCACAACCACGTCGAACCTCGCCGAGCGGCTGTCTCGCGTAGATGTGGCACCAGAATTGAGAGAGTTGGTGGGGCGTTTTGCGGCACTGTACCAGACGGTGCTCGCCGTTCCCATGCTCATCAAAGACGAGACCTATGGAGCTCTTGCTCTTTACTACCGGTCTGCGCGCCAGTTCACAGAGGAAGAAGTCAACCTGGCGGTCACCTTTGCCGATCAGGCGGCCTTGGCGGTGGAGAACGCCCGGCTGCGCGGGCAGGCCGAGGAGGCAGCGGCTATGGAGGAGCGGGGCCGCCTGGCCCGCGAGCTGCACGATTCGGTGACCCAATCGCTCTACAGCGTGACCATGTATGCAGAAGCCGCCGCCAGGCTCATGACGCCCGGGCACGAGGCTGCCGCCCAGCACTTGCGCGATGCACGGGACACGGCCCAGGAGGCGCTGCGCGAGATGCGGTTGATGATCTACCAACTTCGCCCGCCGGTGCTGGAGAAAGGCGGTCTGGCCGTCGCTCTCCAGGTGCGCCTGGACGCCGTGGAGCGGCGCGGCGGCATCCGCGCCGAGTTGTTAGTTGATGGCGAGGACCGGCTGCCGCCTGCCATTCAGGTGGAGCTCCACCAGATCGCCCAGGAGGCGCTTAACAATGCCCTCAAACACGCTCACGCCCACCAGGTTCAGGTGCGCTTGCGTTTTGGCCAGGCCCAAACCCGCCTGGAGGTCCAGGACGATGGCCTCGGGTTTGACCTTGCCGCTGCGCAGGCGGGAGGCGGGCTTGGCATCGCTGGGATGATGGAGCGCGCCCAGAAGATCGGTGGGCGACTCGAAATCGAGAGCGCCCCCGGCCGAGGGACGCAAGTGTCTGTTGAGGTGCCTACCGGAGGTGGAAGATGACATCATCCATTCGTGTCCTTATCGCTGACGACCACGCCATCCTGCGCAAGGGTATCCGCGCCCTGCTGAGCACGGAACCCGATATGCAGGTGGTGGGTGAGTCCTCCGACGGCTTGCAGACCGTGGCCCAGGCCCGCGCCTTGCGCCCCGACGTCATCCTCATGGACCTGGTGATGCCCAATATGGATGGCATCGAAGCGACGCGCCGGATCACCGCCGAGCAGCCCGGTGTGCGTATTCTGGTCCTGACCAGCTTTGCCGCCGACGACAAGGTCTTCCCAGCTATCAAGGCTGGGGCGTTGGGCTATATCCTCAAGGACTCGGGCCCGGCCGAGCTGGTGCAGGCCATTCACCAGGTTCGTCAGGGCCAGCCGTCGTTGGAGCCTGCTATCGCCCTCAAGATGCTGCACGAGCTCTCCCATCCCCCCCAGCAGCCCCCCACCTACTCCCGATCCGCTCAGCGCGCGCGAGCTGGAGGTGTTGCGCTTGCTGGCCCAGGGGAAAAGCAACCGCGAGATCGCCGACCAGTTGGTCATCACCGAGTTGACGGTGCGCACTCACGTGAGCAACGTCCTGGGCAAGCTGCACCTGGCCAGCCGTACCCAAGCCGCGCTCTATGCCCTCAAGGAGGGGCTGGCCTCTCTCGATGATATACCGACGGACACGGGATAGAGCACCCCTACCACAAATGTAGCATCTTCCCGATACTCCTGCTGTGGGATAGGACCGCCTTGTCGGCGGTCCTTTTTTGCTATCCCTCAACTAGCCATTCGGGTGATGGAACTTGGTCTGTAGCGTGATATCCTTGTGCACAGAGGGCGGCAGTCATGATTACCTTGGCTCGGGCGGACAGGTCCCATTTGTAGGACAAGCCTATACTAGGTACACCAAGGCACGATATGGAGGTCAGCACATGAAGCGAGTCACCGTATTCGTCGGAACGGCCACCAAGCGGCACACCTACCGCGCCGTCGAGCAGTTCCTGAGCGTTCTCCGGTCACTGGGTGACGTGGAGACCGAGATCGTGCGCCTGAGCGACTATCACATCGAGGTGTGCAAAGGTTGCAGGGTATGCCTGGACAGGGGCGAGGAGCTTTGTCGCCTGGTGGATGACCGGGACCTACTCATCGAAAAGATGATGGCTTCCGACGGCGTCGTCTTTGCCTCCCCCAACTACTCGTTCCACGTCTCTGGCATGATGAAGCTCTTCCTGGACAGGCTGGCCTTTGTCTTTCACCGGCCGCGCTTTTTCGGCAAGACCTTCACCAGCATCGTTGTTCAAGGGATCTATGGCGGCAACAAGATCGTCGGCTATTTCAACTTCATCGCCGGCGCCATGGGCTTTAACACCGTCAAGGGCACCTGCATCATGACCATGGAGCCGTTGTTGGAAAAACAGCAACAGAAGATCGATAAGCAGCTTGCCGAGTTGAGCAGGCGATTCTACAAAAGATTGGTGCAGCCGGCTTACCCGGTGCCATCACTGTTTGGGCTCATGGTCTTCAGGATGGGCCGCACGAGCAGGAAGCTGCTGCTCGATGACACGTCGCGAGACTATACATATATGAGGGACAAGGGCTGGTTTGAATCGGACTTTTACTATCCCACCCACGTGGGTCCGCTCAAGGCGGCAGCAGGCAAGCTGTTCGACTGGGCTGGGACGCGCTTGGCGGCGAGCCGGTTCGGCAATCGGTGATGGGTGGCTCTCGTTCGCTGCCCACCCGGGTTCGGGCCACACAATAGAGCGCAGGGAAGGTGAAGGCTAGCATGCCAATGGGAAACGAGCCGATTGCGCAGAAGACCCATGACGCCATGGGCACGGTGATGACCCACAAGGCGTTTGGCCCCCATGCCGAAGAGTGCCTGTCTGCGGTGTGTGAAGAGGTCGATCGCTTGGAGCAAGCCCTTAGTCGCTTTCTGCCCCGTAGTGACATCAGCCGTATCAACCGGTCTGCCGGGGTTCGGAGCGAAGAGGTGTCCTTGGACACGTACCAGGTCCTTACACAGGCCGCTGAGTTCTCCCGCACCTGCCGGGGATGCTTCGATGTCACCATTGGACCTCTGGTCACGCTGTGGAGCTGCCACAAGGAGGCGTGCACCCCTCCCAATGAATCCAGCGTTCGGCAGGTCCTGCCTCTGGTGAACGCTCGGGACCTGGTGTTGGATCCAAGGCAAAGAACAGCCAGATTGGGAAAGGTGGGGCAGTCCATCGACCTGGGAGGGATCGGCAAGGGATATACCGGCGACAGGATCCTGGAGATCTACCAGCGGTATGGCGTCGCTTCGGCCTATTCCAACCTTGGCGGCAACGTCGTCACGCTGGGCTCAAAACCCGACGGCTCTCCCTGGCATATCGGCATCCAGCACCCCCGGCAAGAGAACAAGATCATCGGAGCGGTCGCTGTGGAGGGCCAGACCGTGGTCACCTCCGGAGACTATCAGCGCTACTTTATCGACAGCCAGGGCAAAAGGCGCCATCATATCCTGAACCCTACCACCGGATATCCTGCGGAAGCTGGATTGATCAGCGTTTCCATCGTGGCGGACAGGTCGGTGGTAGCCGACGCCCTATCCACCATCTTGTTTGTGGAGGGAATGGACAAGGACCTTCATTTCCTGAGCAGGTTCCCTCGCACCGAAGCCATTCTCGTGGACTCGAGCTTGCAGGTCTATGTGACCCGAGGCCTGAGAAACCGCTTTCAAGCGGATCAGGGCATCGAGGTGACGATTCTGGATTGATCGAAAGGAGAAATCGCCATGGTTGGTTGGATCATCGCGCTCATCGTTGTGGCCGGTTTGGGTGTAGCCGGAGGGATCGGCTGGTCAAAGCTATCCAAAGAGCACCGTGAAGCCAAGAACCTTCCGCTCCAAGTTGTGGATTTCAGCACGCTGAAGGACGGCTCCTATCATGGGGACTATGCGGGTGGAATGTACAAATGGCGCGCCAACGAATGCCGGCTCACCGTGTCTTCAGGCCGAGTGACCGATATCCAGCTCGTTGGCACTCAAGACCCGGCTGCCAAGAATACGCAGCATCAGGAGCTCTATGATCGGGTCATCCAGGCGCAGTCGCTGCAGGTGGACACCCTCAGCAGCGCCACCCTCACATCGAAAGCCTATCTGAAGGCGGTAGAGAGCGCACTGGTCCAGGCCCAGCACAAATAGCAGCGCTCTACTGGAGGAGAAACATGCAGCTCAAACCTGTGCTCGCCAGCTACTCTGGCGAGTCGTTTGCCGCGATGCGGCGCTATCTGACCGACGATGTCCTGCAGGTGATTGCCTGTGTGGCGCGTTCCCCCAAGCGTCGCGCGGAAATTTCGCCCGATGTGCTTGCCGAACTGGTCGAGATGCACGTGTTACGCGAAGAGGACGACCGGGCGATGCTGGACACGTCGGTCTTCCTGCAAGAGGATATCGAGCGCATCGTAACCGCGGTCACGCCGCTGGCCCAGGAACTGTCCGGTCGCATCCTCGCCTGCGGCTCCGATTTTGCCGAGGCCGCTCCCCAAGTAACCCTCTTCCTGGGTGGGATCATCGGCGTGGTGCAGGGGCCGGGCGCATCACTCAAGCGAAAGAATGTCGGGGTGGAGTGGTGGAATTATCCGGGCCGCTATGCCCGGGCCAAGGTTGATTTCGATGAACTATGCGATGCCTATCATGCCTTGGGGCCCGATTTCCTCAACAAGACAGTGCTCCAGGGCGAACGATACATCGCTGTGTTTATCGGTCCAGGGGGAGACAACTTTGAGTCGTTGCTCTACGGCAAGGACCCCTCGGACATGAACCGGCGGTATATCGCGTCCCTGAACCACTATTTGCCGGATCTCTACGCCGGGCTGGTGGCTGGTGAGTACGAGAGCCAGTCGCTGCAAGCGGCGGCGGAGATAGCCGGCCTCTATGATCACGGCAGGTCTCGCACCGCCGTGATCACCGCCGAGATGGTTCAGCGCTACGAGCCGGCCATCCGGGCGATCATCGAGACGGCCTCCGCCTACTATGAAGGCCAACTGGATCGCCTTGAGGTGCTGTTGCGCTCCACGACCCCGGGAAGACAGGGCGTGCCATTTGCCAACCTGGTGTTGAATCTATGGCGATATATCCGCAAGCTGACAGCCCGGGAGCTCTACACCGCGGGTTTCCTCACCGATGACCTCCCCACCCAGGGGACTATCACCGTATTCTATGAGCGTAATATCCCCTTGCTCAAGCAACTCCTCCTGTAGGTCAATTATGTCGCTCGTTCTTATGTGGCAGGAGGCAGATACCACGAATGTGGTAGGGCGACCGTACCACGTGCGTAGGATCGGACCGTGAGCCCAGCGCTCCTTTTTCACCAGTCAGGAACCCCTCATTCAAGCGATGACGTCCAAGAGGGAATCTGCCATGATGGAGCTATCACGCGTCTAGGAGATTGAAATGCACACACCTCTTATTGTAGTCAGTCGCCCTCTCGGCACGGCGAGCTAGGCGGCGCGAGCATGGCGAAACCATTGTTAGTGCTCGTCGTCGACGATCAGCCGCGAGCTCGCAAGAGCCTGAAGGCATTGCTGTCCACCTGGCCGCGGGTGGGAGCGATCCACGAGGCTAGCAACGGCCGCGAAGCAATTGAACGCGTGCAGGAGCGTCAGCCCGATGTGGTACTGATGGATGTGCGTATGCCCGAGATCGACGGCCTGCAGGCCACCAGGCAGATCGTGGTGTGTTGGCCCCAAGTGAAGGTTGTCGTCCTGTCCATGTACGCCGAACATCGGAGCGAAGCTTTGGCCGCTGGCGCCATCGCCTTTGTCGGCAAGGAAGAAGCTCCGGACAGACTGCTGGACGTACTGTCGAGTGTTCTGCAAGGAGCCTGAGTTGAGCAACCACTATGCGAGCCAAGTGCATGGCCTGCACATCGGCATGGCCAACCTCGTTCGGCTCGAGTGGCAGTAGACCGGGCAAAAGGAGTGAATGTTCCCATGGTACAAAAAAACAAGCCCTGGGAGGTTGCTAGGTCCGCCGTCTCAGGGATGGCCATAGGCGCCGCGTTGGGCCTGCTCTTCGGCCTGATGTTGGCTGACGGTGCTACACTCTTCCTAGTCGCCGGGGCGGTCTTCGGCGCCGTGATCGGCGCGGTCTGGGAGCTATAGGCTCAGGGGATGGCGCAGCACGATCTCTTCCTCGCGCTCGCGGCGCCTCAGTCACACCGACCGCCGGGGCATTCTACTTGAGTGGCTTGGGTTGGCCCGATCTCAGCTTGGCGCGGATGCCACTGTCGCCGTCTGTGGCCACGTGGCCGTGATCTTCGCGATCCGCTCCTTGAACTCATCGTAAACCCGCTCCGCCTCTTCGCGGCTCTCGACCCCCGTCACGTGGAGCGCGCAGCGCAGGTCGGGCGCCAGCAAGCGCTCCAACAACGCGACCTCTCCCTTGTTGATCCGCACCTTGAGGATTATGCCGCTCCCGCGGTAGCCATCGCGCAGCGATTCGGGCGCATTGGGCGATGGGTCCGAGTCGCGTACCAGGATGCTGGCCGATGTCTCCATCTGTTGTAGATGTGGCGTTCGCCGTTGTGCCGGGATGTTGTGCCCGATGACGCCGCACGAATGGATCGCCAGGCCGCCGAAATGGCGCGCCAGGTGCGCGTTGTAGGGCATGGCCGCGGTCTCGTAGGCGCACGGGGACAGGATCGCCATGTTGTCGTCGCTGATCGATATCCCCACCCACGCCGGGTGGCAAATCATCTGGTGGCCGGGCAGCGACAGGTGTTGTCGTTCCACATGTCCCAGGCCGGGATGATCATCACCGGCACCTCGCGCGGGCGGCGCCCCTGAGCCCATTCCCCGAGGTACGCCTCGCGCTCCGCCTTTACGGCGAGATACCGGTCATACGGAAACGCGCGCGGATCGATCTGTTTGTCGTCCATGTCATACCCCCTCGTCGATGCTCCCAAGATGGGCGCCCCAATCCCCATGCCAGGTTGCGCCGGCACCCCAACGGGCCGCGCGGTAACCTTCGGGCGTCACCATTATCGTACATGGCTGACCCGGATGTGTGAACTTGAACGGGTCACGTGGCTGTGCAACGTCACCTGGACGGCGGGTAGCCCTTCGTGCTATAGTGGATGGACCACACTTTCCACTCGAGGAATGACCCGTGACCCAACCACTCACCGCCGTCATCGTCGGCGCGGGACACCGCGCCCTTACCTATGCCTCTTACGCCCAGAGCCATCCACAGGAGCTGCGCATCGTGGGCGTGGCTGACCCCATCTCGTTGCGCCGTGAAAAGGTAGCGGCCTTGTACAACCTGCCGCCGGAGCGCTGCTACGCCACCGCCGAGGATCTGGCCGCGCAGCCCAAGTTGGCCGACTGCGTGATCAACGGCACCATGGATCATCAGCACGTGCCCACCTCGCTGCCCTTGCTCGAGGCGGGCTATGACATGCTGCTGGAAAAACCCTTTGCCACCCACGAGGCTGAGATGTGGACGCTGGTGCAGGCCGCGCGGCGGTTGGAGCGCACCATCGCCATCTGCCATGTGCTGCGCTATGCTCCCTTTTACGCGGCCATACGCCGCGCCGTGCTCGGCGATGCCATCGGCCAGATCATCAACATCCAGGCCGTCGAGCATGTCTCCTACCATCACATGGCCGTCGGTTTTGTGCGCGGCAAGTGGGCACGCAAAGACCTCTGCCATTCCAGCATGCTCATGGCCAAGTGTTGCCACGACCTGGATCTGATCGCCTGGATGAAGAGCGGCGTGCGCCCGCAGCGAGTCGCCAGCGTGGGCAGCAACGTGCAATTCCGCCCCGAGCGCGCCCCGGCCGGCGCCGGCACGCGCTGCCTCGTGGATTGCCCCATCGAGCCCACCTGTCTCTATTCCGCCCGCAAGCACTACCTCGACCATCCCCATCGCTGGGCCTTTTACGTCTGGCAGCCCCTCGAGCACCTCGCCTCGCCCACCATGGACGATATGGTCGCGTCCCTTAAAGGGGATAGTCCCTATGGTCGTTGTGTGTACAAGTGCGACAACGACGTTGTCGACCACCAATCGGTGGTCATCGAGTTCGCCGATGGCTGCACCGCCACCCTCAACATGGTCGGCGGAAGCAGCAAGCCCTCGCGCTCGTTGCATCTCATCGGCACGCACGGCGAGATACAGGGCGTCCTGGAGGATTCGCACTTTGTGATCCGTCACATCAACCCACGTCCGGGCTACGAATACTCGGAGGATCTGGTCGATCTGACGGTGCAAGGCGACGCGAGCGGCGCCTTTGGCGGTCACGCCGGCGGCGATATGCGCCTGGTCGCCGATTTCCTGCGCGAGCTGCGCGGCGAGCCCCGCTCCATCTCTTCCACCCGCCTGGAGGACTCGGTCACGGGCCACCTGCTGGGGTTCTGTGCCGACCGCGCCATGGAGGAGCGCCGCATGGTGGAGGTGGTCTACCGCGTCTGACGAAACACGCGCCCGCCGTGCCGGCTACAACGCGATGGCCTTGACGCCCGTCAGCTCGCAAAAAGCGAGCAGGTCCTCGTACAGCTGTGCGCCATAGCCCAGGCAGGCATACTCGTTGTTCCACGCCTCCACCAGGGCGTCCATATCGCAATGCGTGGTGACGAATGCATGAGGCCAGAACGGGATGCCGCACTCGTTCCGGCGCGCCTCGAGCTGCTCCGCCGGCGGCTCAAACACCGTGCAACGTGTCAACACCATCTCGAATTGGCCATCGTTTCGCCCCAGCCTGGCCAGGACGCCCTCGCCCGCCTTGCATACCAGCTTGACCGACAGGCCGCCTGCCTGGCCCTCCGTCGGGATGCCATGCTCCGCAAAGCCGGCCGGCTCCAGCTTGCCCGCCAACGAGGGGGGACAGGCGCCGTCGCCGATGATCTTGATCTCTTTTTTGGCCTTGTCGATGTGCTGTAAATCGCCATAGTAGACGCGCTCCCCGCTCAGGTCGGTGAGCAGTTTGACGGTCATGGCCGTGTTGAAATCACTCAGCGTCGAAGCGCCGATCCCGTCCTCCAGCATCATGCTCTGCGCAAAACAGGTGGCGCTATACTCATCGCCCAACCCGGGGAAGGACTGGATGGTGTACCAGTCGAAACCCTCACGTGCTACCAGCTTTTTCAGCGCCAGGTAGAGGCGGATAGAACGGTCCGCCACCTCGCCCTGGGGTATCGGGTCACGAAAGAGCCCCTGGATCCTCTGGCGCGCGTCGCTCAGCTCCTGGTCTGTGACACCACTCGCCGTTCTGATCAGGTCGGTCGTGTCTCGCGAATCGATGTCCACACCAAAGACCTTCATCCATTGCGAAGGGTCGGCCACGCCGCAGCTTTGCCCCATGCCGCGACCGCCGAATACGCCGATGGTGCTCATGTTGAGCCGGTTTCGCTCGTGACTGGCGCGGCAGTAGGCGGCTATGCGCTCGATGGCCTTCGGATCGTCGTAGCTGCCATACACGAAGCGATGCGGCAGGCCGATCTCCTTCAACGCCCCGTGCATCACCAGGCCCCCGACCGGCCGCCACCCCTGCGACCCTGGGTTGGTCCAAAGGATGATCCCCTTCCCCGTCATGCCGAAATCGCGCAGCGCGGCAACCAGATGCGCGGCCCACACCCATGTTCCCGAATAGAGCACCACGGCGTCGAGATCGTCCATCGCCTTGAACTTGCGAAAGCAATCCCGCGCCTCTTGCTTGGTGGCCAGGATCACATCGTGTCCGATAAGCTCTAGGCCGGCCTTCTGCAGAGCCATCTTGGCGCTACCGACCAACCTGTCGTCGATAAAGGGGTTCCCCATAGGATCCAGGAGACCGTCTTTGTGCACGCCGTATACGATGAATCCCACCCGAGGTCTGATCATTATTGCTTAATCCTTTCCCCAAACTATGCCTTGTCAAGCCCGATCTTGCTCAACTCCCTCAAGCCGGGCACGAGCTTCAGCGCGTTCTCATAGTATATCTTGCGCAACACCTCGGCCGGCAGGCCGAGGCCGTAAATGGGCCATCGATGCCTCCCAAAGGTTCCATCATAGTCGGGTGCGTAAAAGAACTCGTCGAACGTTTCCAAGAACCGGAAATAACAGCGGTACATTTCCGGGGAGACCGGCATGTCGGTGCCAAAGATGATTCGGTCCTGATAGCGAATCATGAATTCGCGCGCGGCATAGGGCTGGCGACCCAGCTCGTCGAGGCGCGCCGAAAAATCGATGTAAGCATTGGGGTTTTCATCCAAGAGCCGACCGACGTAGCCCAGATCCTCGGGATAATTCGCCACGTGCGCCAGTATAAAGGTGGTGTTGCGGTGACGGCGAATGAGATTGTCGCGGCGCTGCATGAGCTCCGCTTTGCGCGGGAATTTGGGGTCGGCAAAGCTCCACGAAGGATACTTGCTCAGCGTCTCATAGTGCTCGTTCTCGGGTGTGATCGGATCGAAAAAGGCCGCCGGGTCCGACTGGTGGATGAGCACGGGGATGCCCAGCCTGCCAGGCTCTTCCCAGATGGGGGCCAGCCGAGGATCATCCACGGTGACCAGGTCCCCTTCACCGTCTCGGTAATGCAGCCCGAGTTCTTTGAGCACCTTCAGCCCACGGGCGCCGAGGGCCACGTGCCTGCGCAAAAGCGCGAGGGTCTCGGCCACGAATTGCCCTGCATCGCGGAATAGCGGCTCGTTTCCGGGCTGTGCCAAGGTGGCTGTGGTGAAACCGTAGAACCGTCCAGGGTGGCGCTCGACGCAGCTGGCGAGAAACCCCTCGAAACTGCCTTGGCTCACCATGTAGCCGCCCTCGACCCAGGCCAGCGACACGTTCGCCGTCAGGTCGCAGTAGCTTACGACGCCCACCTGATCCATCATGCCCACCATGCTGTCCACGCCAGCCCAGTTACCCCATAGATGGTTATGCGCATCGATGACCGGAAACGCCGCTCTCTCTGGAATATGTTCTTCGCGAACCAAATAGGATCTGGTCTTCATCGCCTGCCACTCCTGTTCACGAGTATGGATTCATCGGCTTCAGTGTTCCCATGGGGTCGATGCGCCGCATGGGGTTCATGCGCCGCATGGGGTTCATGCGCCGCATGGGACATTGTAGTATGCTACGGTGTAAAAAAGCAATCCTGCGGACCGCTACAGAGCGATGGCCCTTGCCACCTTTTAGGCCCTGATTGTGGCAGGCTTGCCGTTGACACCGCGGGAGCAGCATCGTATAGTCACGTGGTACGAATCCCCGAGTGCGAGACGAATATGCCAATACCAGAACGTTTCGTAGAAAAGCCGCCGCACATCGATGAGCGACGCATGCGGCACATCTCCGACGAGGACCTTTGCGCGGCCCTCGCCCTTCCTCAACCCGTGTCGGGCTTGACCCGAAGGGCCGCTCGTCGCGGCGAGCGGATCGATGCGCCCGTCACCCTCGATGCATGGTCCCCGCACTTTGCTGGACGCCAGCGACCCTTGCCGGTCACCGACGTGCAGGGCTGGGCCCGACACATCGGTGCCGCGGGCAGCTCGCAGGCCGAGACGATCATCCGCCAGGCCACGCGCCTGCACGCCGAGCCCCTAGACTATGCCGATCCCAGCAAGGGCAAATCGGGCCTCTATGGGTTCCACTATATGCAGTGGATGCGTCCGCTGATCGATGCTTACGCCCTGACGCGCGACGAGGCCCATGTGCAGGCCTTTGCCCGTTTGTTCAACGATTGGTACGAAACGCGCGACCGCGTGCGCGGCCAGTGGCAGCCCGACGTTATCTGGTATACCCTGGGGCTGGCCATCCGCTCCACGCTGTTCACGTTGGCCTACCACACCTTCCGCGGCTCGCCCGCGCTCGACATTGCCACGCAGGCGCGCCTGCTCAAGACCGTCTTGGGCGCCTGCCGCTGGTTGGCCGAGGAACACGATACCTTCCGCTATGGCAACTGGCAGCTGCATGGCGTGGCGCACCTGTTGCAGCTGGCGCTCTTCTGGCCCGAGTTTCGCGAGGCCCCGGCCTGGCGCGCCATCGCCGAGGCTCGTCTGTGGGATCACCTGGCGCTCGACGTCTACCCCGACGGCGGCCACCACGAGCGTTCTGCCGGCTACCACAGCGGCGTGGTCGAGAACTATGGCCAGGCTGCGCTGGCCCTGGATCTGGCCGGCGATCCGCGCCTGCGCCAGGCGATTGCGCCCCTCTACCACTGGCTCGTGCAGCAGTGCAGTCCCCTCGGATGGGCGCAGGCCTCCAACGACTCGGGGTTCGTGTGGGTGGGGCCGTTTGCCGCGCGCGGCGCTGTGATCTGCGCCGACCCCGAGCTCAAGTCTGTTGCCGAGCAACTCGGTTCTCCTGAGGAGATCGCCGCCGCCCTGGCCACCATTCCCACCCTCCCCGATGGACGCACGCCCCAGCAGTCCTGGAACGCCCTCGTCAGCCGTCCTATGCATGCGGGGAGCGTGCTCTTGCCTACGTCCAAGTTTGCCATCATGCGCTCGGGCCTCGGGCCGGATGACCTGTTTATGGCCATCACCTATGGGCCGTGGATCGAGCACGAGCTCGAGTCGCACAGCCACAACGACCCGCTCAGCTTCGTCTGTGCCGGCCTGGATGTGCCGTTGGCGGTCGAGGCCGGCGGACCCGCCACCTACGATGACCCGGAATACTACCAGTGGTACCAGGCGGCGCGCGCGCACAACGTCGTGCTGGTCGACGGCCAGGATCCCAACACCCACCAGCGCGATGCCCAGTTGCTGCACTGGTCTACATCGCCAGTAGCTGATCTGTTCGCGGCAGAGCATGGTGGCTATCTCGAGAGCAAGGGGATCACCCACCGGCGAACAATCCTCTTCGCGCGCTCAACCCCTGCGGCTGAGCAGGCAGCCACAGGGATGGCTGCCACCTACTGGGTGGTGCATGATGAGCTCGAGCAGCCCAAGAATTTGCATCGCTTCGGCTGGCTCCTGCATTTGCCCAACGAGTTTACCCTGAAGGATGGCGCTGCCTTCCCCACCGCAGGGCCGGGGTTGGCCGTGCTGCCTGTGGCCCCACGCGGCGGACGTTTAGAAGAAAGAGCCGCGGGGATGATGCTTGTCCCTGGGCCGCGCGCCTATTCCGGTGCCGCGGAGCGGCGCATGGTGCGCGCCGTGCAGCACGTCGTTACCAGCGACGCGCCACGCGTGGCACTGATGCATATCCTGTACCCTCTCCGGGCTGGAGAAGAGCCGGATGCGATTCGCGTCCAGCCTCTTGCGCTCACAGGGGCGCCCGGCGAAGCCTGCTACGTCCACACGCCGGCTGGCGCCGATTTGGTGGTCCTGAGGGATACATCGGACGCCTCCCCATTTGTAGTAGCGCCATTAGGCGCGTCCCCCGCCGCAGACCATTGGGCCGGCGACGCCCTGGCCTGCCTGGTGCGCGCCGACGGTCGCCTGGCGGCCTACGAGGCTAGCTCGCTCTATCACGCGGGGGTGTCGCTCTTTTCCGCATCCGCGCCCCTGAAGTCGATTGCCCTCTGGCCCGTTGAGGAGGGTCTCGCTGGCGAGATCGTGGCCCACCGCAAGACGACCCTGCGTTTGCGTGTGCCATGGCCCTGGGGCCAGGTGCGCCTGAACGACGTCGCGGTTCCGTCAGACGAAGGCGCCTCGCCACAGGACCGCGAGGCGCCCGATCCCTCCTTCCGGCTGCCCTACGGCGGGGTGTTTCGTCTCCTGATTACGACCAACGTGCCTCAGGTCGAGACGCAAGGTTGATTGACCAAGTGCGTTGGACGGCACTTTTTTTCTTTACGTGATTTACTGCGTTTTATTTATCAGCCTCGAATTCACTCGACGAACGACTGTCATCATTCGACGCTTCGAGGAACGCTGATACGGGGCCGCATTCCCCCAAGGAGACACTATGCGCATCACCGCCATCAAGACGCTGATCTGCCACGCCTACCGCTGCAACTGGGTCTTTGTCAAGGTGCTCACCGATAGTGAGCTCTATGGCGTGGGCGAAGCCACCACCGAGACGCGCGAGCTGACCGTGGCTCAGGCTGTGCAGGAGCTGGAGCGGATCGCCGTGGGCCGCGACCCCCACGCTGTCGAGGCTTTCTGGCACGATGCCCACCGCGATACCTATTTCCGCGGTGGGCCCGTCCTGATGAGCGCCCTGGCTGGCGTCGAGATGGCCCTGTGGGATATCAAAGGCAAGGACCTGGGTGTGCCGGTCTATCAACTCCTCGGAGGCAAGGTGCGCGATGCCGTGCCCTGCTACGCCAACGGCTGGTTCGCCCCGGCCAGGACCCCCGACGAGTTTGCCGCCAAGGCTCGCCTCGCGGTCGATGCCGGGTGGAAGGGGCTCAAGTGGGACCCCTTCGGCCAGGCCTACATGAACCTCACACGGCAGGAGTTACACCAGGCCCTGGCTTGCGTGGAGGCGGTGGTGGGCGCCGTGGGCGACCGCGCCGATGTGCTCATCGAGGGGCATGGCCGTTTCAACGTGCCCACCGCCATCCGCATCGGCCGGGCCTTGGAAACGTTCGGAGTGCTTTGGTTCGAGGAGCCGATCCCCCCCGATAGTATGGCCGAGTTGGCCGAGGTGCGGCGCAGCGTGCGCGTGCCCATCGCAGCGGGCGAGCGCCTCTATAGTCGCTGGGACTATATCGAGTTCCTGCGGCAAGGGTGCGCCGATTTCGTCCAGCCCGACGTGAGTCACGCCGGGGGGCTGTTGGAGATGATCAAGATCGCCGCGTTGGCCGAGTGTCACTATATCCCGCTCTGCCCGCACAACCCTAGTGGGCCGGTGGCCAATGCGGCCACTCTGCACATCGCCGCCTGCACCCCCAGCTTTCAGGTGCTGGAGATCATGAATACCGATGTGCCCTACCGGCGCCAGGTGACCACCGAGAGAGTGCCTTTCAAGGCTGGTCAGATCGCCATCCCCACGGGCCCAGGCCTGGGGATCGACCTCAACGAGGAGGTCATCGCCCAGCACCCCTACCAGCCGCGCGATTTGCGCCACTACAAAGGCACCCTCACGGACATCCGGCCGCCGGACGCCACGAGCTATTTCGACCGCGACTAGAGACCTCTGGCAGGCCCTGGCCCTTCTAACGATAGCGATCCAGGTTGCCACGGTAGGTCAGCCCCAACACCTGCCGCGCCCGGGCGCTGTTGCACGTCCTGTCGGCCTCGGGCGAGCCCACGATGTGTAGCACGTCGAAATCCACGGTCGTCGACTCCACGGCCAGCCGGCAGGCCTCGGCTAGATCGTGGCGACAGACCCAACCAACTCTCCACGGATGACCCTCGGCGCCCAGTTTTTCCCGGTGTCGGCCAATGCCCAAGCGGCTGTCGACGATATAGTCGGGCCGCAGCACTACGATGCGCGTGCCGAATGCGTCGTGGAACTGGCGGCACATCTCCTCTTGCAAGCGCTTGCAGACGGCATAGAGGCTGCCATCGGGCCGCCGCACTTCCGAGGTAAAGAACACCCCCTTGGGATGAACCGTCTGGCACGACCCCACGTGCACCACGCGCCGGAGGCCCCGTCGCCGGGCCGCTTCGAGCACGTTCCATAGCCCCTTCAGGTTAACGAGAAACGCCCCCTCATCGTCCACCCCATAAGCGCCCGGCATGGTCGATGGGTGCACTGCCAGGTGGATCGCGGCGTCCATCCCTTCCATCACTGCATCGACGCTCGCAAAATCGACGATATCGCCATAGACCTTTTCGCCGTCCTGCCAATCGCCATCGATCTCTTGCCAGGCGCCCCAGGCTTGGGGATCACGCTCGAAAGCGCGGATCCCATGCTCGCCTGCCAGGCTGGCTAGGACCGCTCGACCCGTGAACCCGGCCGCCCCGAATACCACCACCTTCATCGGCTTTCTCCTTGTGTGGCCACCCTGCATGTGCACACCTTCCATCTGTACCGCGGGCATCTTGCCCGCGAACTCCCAATCTCACCAAGCACGTCAGCGCCTGCGGGAGTATACCCACGCATGCCATCCCGTCAATGCCCTGGACCAGGCCAAGGACGCGGCGCCATCGCAGCGAACGGACGCCAGAATCCGCGGGCCAAGGGGCACTGCAAGCCAATCCCGGGGTGACCCAGGCCCCATAATCCTGTATACTGGGGAGCACTTGCTGCGAGATGTCACGGGTCTCGTCCGGGGACGAGGCTGAGTTTGGGGAACAAGCCTGGCAGAAAGGTTGAAAAGGGGGATCGCTTTGAAGATCAGAGCCATAGAAACCTACCTGGCGCGTGTCGGGGTGCAGAACCGACCCCACGTGCGCGTGTTGACGGATGAAGATATCTACGGTATCGGGGAAGCCTACCCTTGCGGCCCGGACTTGGCCACGGTACAGGCCATCCACTACTTCGGAGAGTGGCTGGCCGGGCGCGATCCGATGGATATCGAGGGGCTGTGCCAGCTGATGCACGTAGGCTCGCGCTTTCCGGGAGGGTCGATCCTCAATGCGGCGATCAGCGGCATCGAACAGGCCCTATGGGACATTAAAGGCAAAGCACTGGGCGTCCCGGTCTACCAGTTAGTCGGAGGCAAGTGCCGCGACAAGGTGCGCGCCTACGAGAGCATTGGAGGCGAAACGCCCGCTGAACTCGCCGACGAGGCACAGCGCCTCCTCGACAAATACCACTATACCGGCCTAAAGATGGGCCCCTTCCCGCATGATGATGGCCTGTGGCACGATATGGGCATCGCCGCCTGGATCCGCGCCTCCGAAGCCCGCATCGCCTCGGTACGCCAGACGGTTGGCGATAACGTGGATATCGCCCTGGACGCGCATGCCCAGATCTTTGAGCCGGCCAAGGCCGTGGAGCTCTGCGACATGCTACAACCCTATCATCCCCTCTTTCTCGAGGAGCCGCTGCGGCCGGAGAATCGCGCGGCCATGGGCTATCTGCGCGGCAAATCGCGCATTCCCATCGCCACGGGTGAGATGCTGTACACCATCTACGAATTCCGAGATCTGATCGCTGCCGCGGGCGCGGACATCCTGCAGCCCGATATCTGTTTGGTGGGCGGGTTGTGGGAGATGAAAAAGATCGCGGCCATGGCGGAAGCAGAGTATTTGATGGTCGCGCCACACAACCCCTGTGGGCCGGTCGCCACGGCAGCCAGCGTGCATTTTGCCCTGAGCACTCACAATTTCCTGATCCTGGAGTATCATCCCGATGACACTCCCTCTCGGCGTGAGATGGTCGATGAACCCATCGCTTTCCAGGATGGCTATCTACTCCCGCCCACCAGGCCTGGGCTGGGCTTGGATCTCAATTTGGAAGCCTACCAGCACGTCTACCAATCCTGGCATCGGCCCTTCCTCTGGCGTGTGGACGGCGGTCTTGGCCATCAATAGCCCGCACTACTTCCTGCCGCCATCCTCGTAGAGCCGGGCAACCCCTGACCCGCGGCTCTTTGCTCACGCTGCGTCTGAACGGGGGACGGGGATGCACGTCCCCGCCCCTCGCCCAGGAACCCGATACGGCGGAGAGACTCCCAGTCTGGTAGTCATTCCCTCATCTCAGTCCGTGGGCTTGGGCTTGTGCGCTCCGCCGTAGCTGGCTATAATAGAGTCATATCGTAGATCACATGACGGAATTCTACATGGCCTCGACCTTTAGCCAACAGCGGATCTTGGGCTTGGCTCCTGATACCCAGGTCGCCCATGCCGCCCGGAGTTTGGCCCACCCCGGCAAGTGGCAGAACCTCGGTCTGGATGAGGGAGTCGCCTGGGGAGAGTTCCAAGGCTCGGGCAACAAGCCCTACCAGGTAGCAGTAGGCCTGGAGGGGCCTGCCTTTAAATGCAATTGTCCCAGCCGCAAGCGCCCCTGCAAACACGCCCTCGCCCTATTCATGCTCGCTGCCTACCAGGATAGCGCCATCCCTGCAGGCGAACGCCCTGTGTGGGTTGCGCAGTGGTTGGCCGGGAGGGCCAGCGTCAGGGAGCAAGAGAAGCGCGAGCCCCTAGCGGCCCAAGATACTCCCAACGAGGCCCCCTCACTCCCGATCGAGCCGGTGCGTGCATCCAAGCGCGGGGCGCAGCGGGAAAAACGGGTTCGGGAAGGGACTGGAGCGCTGGCACACTGGATGGAGGACCTGGCCCGGCAGGGGCTGGGCAGTGCTCAGAGCCAGCCTCCGGCTTTTTGGGATGAACAGGCTGCCCGGCTTGTGGATGCCCAGGCGCCGGGGCTGGCGCGGAGGGTTCGCGAGTTATCGACGTTTGCCCATTCCGGAGAGGATTGGCCTGCCCGCCTCCTCGATCACTTGGGACGGCTGCACCTCCTGCTAGAAGCCTATGCTCGCCTCGATCGCTTGCCCCTCGAGCTGCGTGAAGAGATCCGCTCACAGATCGGCTGGACGCAGGACCAGAGCGCCCTGCGGGACCAGGCCGGAGAGCGAGACGATTGGCTGGTCGTCGGGCAGCGTATTACCGAAGAGGAACGCTTGCGCGTGGCCCGTACATGGCTCTGGGGCGTGCGCTCTCAAGTCGGGGTATTCACCCTGGACTTTGCTCCCCCAGGCAGACCTATCGAGTGCGCAATGATCCCGGGCACCCATCTCGATGCGACCTTGGTCTTTTGGCCGGGGCCCGTGCGGCAGCGCGCGTTGGTCAAGGTGCAACACGCCATCTCGCCCATGCAGGCCTTGCCCGGTTACTGCAACTTGGAAGTAGCCCTGGCGACCTTTGGCGCTGCCCTGGCCGGCGTTCCCTGGCTCGACCGCTTTCTCATGCCCCTGGCCGACGTGATCCCGGTGCGCCAGGGAAGCAATTGGCTGGTCTGCGATGTGGATCATCACGCCCTACCCCTGGCGGTGGGCGAGATGGATGGCTGGCGCCTGACAGCGCTGAGCGGGGGATCTCCCCTCACGTTGGCCGGTGAGTGGGACGGAGAGCACTTGTCTCCCCTCAGCGCCTGGACGGCTAACCAGCTGATCCTGCTCACGGGCGAGAGCCTGCCCGATGGCGGGGGGCAGCGATGAGTGCTTGGGACGACCTCGTCGCCGTGGCGCTGGTGGGCACGGGCCAGGCCAGACCGGCTTCCCCGTTATTCGCTGGAAAGACCCGCTTGGACTTGCTCCTGACCAAGTTGGAGGATCAGCCCGTGGAGCAGCGGACGCTGGCCGCGGCGTCCGTGTTTTCCACCTGGCGCCGAGCCGGTATGCAGCCCCTCGAGTTCTCGGCGACGCCGGCAAAGGCCCCTGCGGAGGATCGCTCGCCCTGCCCCGAGGCAGCCGCCGGGCACCTGGAGCGCATCCTCCGGGATGAGACGCTCATGCCCGTGCTGCCCCAATGGCTCGCCGCCCTGGCCGCGGCGGCGCACAACCTGCCCCATCGTTGGCTGCCCGAGATCCTGGACCTGGCTTGCCGCCAGAAAGACCTACGGCCCTTGGTGCGCAACGTCCTTGGCCCGCGTGGGACATGGTTGGCTTGGCAGCGAGAGAGTTGGGTCGCTCTGCTGCTCCCCACGACACGCGAGGCGATCACCGATCGCTGGCAGAACGGCATCCTGCCCGAGCGCGCCGAGCTCTTGCAGCACGTGCGCCAGACAGACCCGGCGCTGGGACTGGAACTGGTCAGCGCAACGTGGGGGCAGGAGTCGCCCCGCGAGCGTGAGGCCTTCCTCCAGGTCCTGAGCGCGGGCCTGAGCATGGCTGACGAACCCTTCTTGGAAACCGCCCTGGACGACCGGCGCAAGGATGTGCGGCTGGCCGCCGCAGAGCTGTTGGCCGCCCTGCCCGGCTCGCGCCTGTGCCGACGCATGCTGGACCGGCTGGCGCCTCTGCTCCATTTCACCCCCGGAGGGCAGTCCGGTCTGGCCCGGCTGGGGTTGGGACGCAAGCTTGCCGTGGAGGTGATCCTTCCCGGCGAGTGCGACAAGGCTATGCTTCGCGATGGCCTGGACCCCCACGGCATCGAGGGACTGGGGCCGCGTCAGGGCTGCTTGGTCCAGATGCTCAGCATGGTGCCACCCGAGATGTGGTGCGTGCGTTGGGACGTCGACCCGCAACGGGCGCTGGCTGCTTTCGTCAAAACCGAGTGGGAAGAAACGTTTCTCACCGGCTGGGCATTTGCCGCCGCACGTTACCGCGATGCGGCCTGGGCCGACGCCGTGATCTCTGTCCTCCTGCACAAGGTCCCGCAGTGGCGCGAGCAACCGACTCTCCAGGCCGGCACCGCTGCCCAACGGGCCGTGAAGCTGCTCTATCTCCTGTGGCCGGTGCTCTCGCCGGCGCGCCTGGAGGCCCGGGCGTTGGAATCACTGGGCTCTCGCTTGCCCCTCCAGAACACCCACGTCGTGGTGTCGTTGCTGGGGCGGTGTCGCCATCCGTGGAGTGAAACGTTGGGCCGGGCGATGCTTCAAGCCCTGCAGAGGGTGGTGCGTGAAGGGGATTCCTCCTTCGATACCACATGGCCCCTCCGCCAGGATTTGAAGGAATACGCCCTGTATATGCCGCCCTCATTGGCTGTGCAGTCCGCCGAGGGATGGGATCGGAGCGGGTCGATGTGGAACACCTGGAGTAGCGCCGTAGAGCAGTTCCAGATTATCCTGCAATTCCGCCACGATATGCTGGCGGCATTGCCACCGGCCGCGCCTGCCTGACCTGTCACGCCTGAGGCTCCGTCATGGCGAGAAACCCACGGGCTGCCGCCCCTGCGGTCTCAGATGACGTCCCAAGTACCGCAAGTTGCCTAACTTGCGGATCTTGGTAAACGTCATGGCGAGAAACCCACGGGCTGCCGCCCCTGCGATCTCAAATGACGTCCCAAGTACCGCAAGTTGCCTAACTTGCGGATCTTGGTAAACGTCATGGCGAGAAACCCACGGGCTGCCGCCCCTGCGGTCTCAGATGACGTCCCTCGTACCGCAAGTTGCCTAACTTGCGGATCTTGGTAAACGTCATGAGCAGGAGCGGGTTTCGCGACGACGCATTCTCAGTTCACTGAGGAGTATACTATGCCGGATATCCTACGCCAACATGCCGAACAGCAATTCGCCGAGGAGTTGGACCACCTGGCTCGTGCGGATACCCGGCCGCGCCCGCCCAATTGGCGCCTTTCTCCTTGGGCGGTGGCCACCTATGTTTTGGGCGGCGAGTTGCCGGACGGCTACCACATCACGCCCAAATACGTCGGCAGCCGGCGCCTGGTGGAGATCGCCATCGCCACGTTGGCTACGGACCGGGCGCTCCTCTTGTTTGGGGTGCCGGGCACCGCCAAGACCTGGCTCTCCGAGCACCTGGCCGCCGCCATCGCCGGCGATTCGACGCTCGTCGTCCAGGGCACGGCGGGCACCAGCGAGGATGCCATCCGCTACGGTTGGAATTACGCCCGGCTGCTGACCGACGGCCCCTCCGAAGCTGCCCTGGTGCCTAGCCCCGTCATGCGCGCCATGCTGGAGGGCAAGATCGCCCGCGTCGAGGAGCTGACGCGCATCCCTTCGGACGTGCAAGATGCCCTCATCACCATCCTCTCTGAGAAAACCCTGCCGGTGCCTGAGCTGAAATCGGAGGCCCAGGCCATCAAGGGGTTCAATGTCATCGCCACGGCCAACAACCGCGACCGGGGGGTCAACGAGCTATCCAGCGCCCTCAAGCGTCGCTTTAACACGGTGGTGCTGCCGCTCCCCGCCACAGCCGAGGAGGAGACGAGCATCGTGTTGACCCGGGTGGAGGCCCTGGGCCAGGTGCTGGAGCTGCCCGCCGAAAAGCCGCCCCTGGAGGAGGTGCGGCGCGTGGTAACTATCTTCCGCGAGCTGCGCGAGGGCGTAACCTCCGACGGTAAGACCAAGCTCAAGTCGCCGACCAGCACCCTGAGCACCGCCGAGGCCATCTCCGTGGTCAATAGCGGCCTGGCCATGGCTGGGCATTTTGGCGACGGGTATATGCGGGCCTCCGACATGGCCCCCGGCATCACGGGGGCCGTCATCAAGGACCCGGTGCAGGACCGTGTCGTATGGCTGGAATACCTGGAGACGGTGCTCAAGGAGCGCAACGGCTGGAAGGATCTGTACCGCGCCTGCCGGGAAGCTGTTATGTGAGGTCCTAGATGACTGTCCACGTCTTTGGCATCCGCCACCATGGTCCAGGTTCGGCACGTACCCTGCTGGCTGCGCTGGAGAGCCTGCGCCCCGATGCCATCCTCGTCGAGGGGCCACCTGAGGGGGAGGAGCTATTGGGCGCGGTGCTCCATCCCGACATGCAACCCCCTGTAGCCCTGCTGGTCTATGTCCCTGATGAGCCGCGCCGAGCGGGCTTTTACCCCTATGCCCTGTTTTCGCCCGAGTGGCAAGCCATCCGCTATGGCCTGGAGCACGGCGTCCCGGTGCGGCTGATCGATCTGCCGCAGAAGCATTGGCTGGCCCTGCGCCAGGAAGAGGCGCAGGCTCCACCGGCGCCAAGCGCCTCGGCACCCAGTGCCGCGCCCGATGATGCCCCGACGCCGGCGCCCCCACCGCAGCCCGTGGACCCCTTGGATGCGTTGGCCCTGGCCGCGGGCTATGAGGATGGCGAGAACTGGTGGGAGCATCTCATCGAGGAGCGTCCCACCGGTGGGGAGAACCGGGCCGCCGCAGCCCTGGATGTCTTTGCGGCGGTCCAGGAGATGATGGGTGCCCTGCGTTCCAGTGCGCCACTGGATGGGCAGAGCCCCGAGGCCGTGCAATCACTAATGAGGGACCCCTTACAGCCACTGCGCGAGGCGGCGATGCGCCGGTCGATCCGTATCGCCGAGCAGGCCGGGTACCAGCGGATCGCCGTGGTGTGCGGGGCCTGGCACGTGCCGGCCCTCGTCTCTACAGCGCCTGGAGACGACGACCTGTTGGCAGGCTTGCCCGAGGTCCCGGTCAAGCTCACCTGGGTGGCCTGGAGTTACGAGCACCTGTCGCGTTTCAGCGGTTACGGTGCGGGGGCCATCTCGCCCGCCTGGTACGAGCACTTGTGGCGCACGGCGCCATCGGGCCATGTCGCCGTGCTCTGGCTGACGCGCGTTGCCCAGTTGTTGCGCCAAGAGGACCTGGACGCCTCGGCGGCCCAGGTCATCGATGCCGCCCGCTTGGCCGATGCCCTGGCCGGCGTGCGCGGGCGCTCCCGCCCGGGTTTGGCGGAGCTGCGCGACGCGTGCCTGGCCGTCTTTTGCTTTGGCAATCCCGCGCCCATGCGCCTGATCTCACACCAGTTGATCATCGGCGACCGCCTGGGCCAGGTGCCGGCGGGGCTGCCGATGGTGCCGCTCTACCAGGACCTCGTGGCGACCGAGGGCCGGCTGCGTTTCCCGCGCCAGATGAGCGCCAAGCAACACGATCTCGACCTTCGCCAGCCGAATGATCTCGCACGCAGCCGGCTGCTCCACCGCCTGCTCGCCCTGGATGTGCCATGGGGCAAGCTTGAGGCCGCCAGGCATGGTGTCAAAGGTACATTTCACGAAGTGTGGACCCTGCAATGGCAGCCGGAATTCACCATCCGGGTGATCGAGCGGGCCATCTGGGGCAACACCATAGCCCAGGCCGCCAACACGTATCTCGTGCACCAGGGTGAGACGGCCCCGGAATTGGCCGCCCTCATGGAATTGCTGGACTGTGCGCTCCTGGCTGACCTGCCTGCGGCGGCGGCTCATCTCATCGCCCTGTTCCAGGCTCGTTCGGCCCTATCGGGCGACGTCGGGCGCTTGATGGACGCCTTTCCCCCTTTGGCCCGGGCGTTACGCTATGGCACCGTGCGGCAGAGTGCCGCTCTGGTGGGGGGAGGAGAGATGGCTGCCCTTGGCCCCAGCGCCATCGCCCCCATCCTCAACGGCTTGGGGGCGCGCATCTGCATTGGGCTCCCCATAGCCTGTGCCTCTTTGGACGATGACGCCGCGCAGCAGATGTTGCAGCGCATCGAGGCGGTGCAGAGCGGCCTAGCGGTGGTAGACCTGCCGGAGCTAACGGCAAGCTGGCAGGCCACATGCCGACAGTTGGTCGACCAAGGAGGCTTGCATGGGCTGCTCGCCGGCCGCTGCTGCCGGTTGTTGCTCGATCAGCGCCTTCTGAGCGCGGAGGAGGTTGCCCGCCGCTTGAGCCTGGCCTTGTCGCGCGGCAACGACCCGGCCCAGGGCGCAGCCTGGTTGGAGGGCCTGCTCCGTGGCAGCGGCCTGCTGCTCATCCACCAGGGTGGGCTGTGGAGCGTCCTGGATCAGTGGCTCGCGGGATTGGCCCCCGAGGCTTTTGTCGCCGTGCTGCCCTTGCTGCGCCGCACCTTTTCCGCCTTTCCGGCTCCCGAGCGCCGCCAGATGGGCGAGCGCGTGCGCCGAGGGCCGGCGCACATGGTGCTCGGCGACCGGGATACGAATATCGACACGCACCGTGCAGATGCCACTCTGCCGCTGCTGGCCCGCTTGCTGGGCCTACAAGAGGATGGCTCACCATGAGCGATACGTTGCAGCCCAGCACCGTCCCTGGGGAGGACGAGCGTCTGCGTCGCTGGCGGCTTGTCCTGGGTGGCGGCGATGCCGACAGCATCGCTCTCCCCCTCGATGATCTGGATCTGGGGATGGATCGCACGCTGAGCGCCCTCTATGACTCGGAGCGCAGGGGAGGGCTCGGCGCATCGGCCCCACACGTGGCGCGCTGGCTGGGGGATATCCGCACCTATTTTCCCTCCTCCGTCGTCCGCATCTTGCAGCGCGATGCCATGGAGCGACTAGGGCTTCGGCAGATGCTCGCCCAGCCCGAGCTGCTGGCCTCCATCGAGCCGGACATCCACCTGGTGGCCTCGTTGGTGATGCTCAAGGACGTCCTGCCGGCCAGAACCAGGGACACGGCCCGCCAGGTGATTCGCCAGGTGGTGGAAGAGGTCGAGCGGCGGCTGGCCCAGCCGCTGCGCCAGGCCGTGCAGTCGAGCCTGGACCGCGCGGCCCGCACCCGCCGCCCGCGCCACCACGAGATCGACTGGCAGCGCACCATCCGCGCCAACCTAAAGCACTATCAGCGCCGCTACCGCACCATCATCCCCGTTCAACGCATAGGCTTTGCCCGCAAAGGGACGGGCCTGCGAGACATTATCGTCTGCATCGATCAAAGTGGCTCGATGGCTGCTTCAGTGGTCTATGCTGGTATCTTGAGTTCTGTGCTGGCCTCGCTGCGGGCCATCCATACGCGCGTCGTCGCTTTCGATACCTCAGTGGTGGACCTCAGCGATCTGCTTTCCGATCCCGTCGAGCTGCTCTTTGGCACCCAGCTGGGTGGCGGAACCGATATCGACCAGGCCCTGGCCTATTGCCAATCCCTGATCCGGAGCCCCCACGATACCATCCTCGTACTGCTCAGCGACCTGTACGAGGGGGGCGACCAGGGCGCCATGGTGGGCCGCATCAGAACGATGGTCGATATGGGTGTGCAGGTCATAGCCTTGTTGGCGCTGAACGACCGGGGTGCGCCCTCCTACAACCATCCCCTGGCGAGCGCCCTGTCGAGCATGGGTGTCCCGGCCTTTGGGTGTACGCCCGACCAATTCCCCGACTTGATCGCGGCGGCTATCCAGCGCCAGGACCTCACGGTCTGGGCCACAAGCAGCGGCATCGCACCCGCAAGGTGACAGGAAAAAGGATCATGGACAGCATCTTCTGACAGGACTAACAGGATTTGCAGGATTCAGAAAGGAAGCCTCAACGAATCCATGGTATGACAGCATTCAGAACGGTGCATGAGCCTCCATCGGTTGCCACAGTGCGCCACGGTGTTTTCCCGCTATGCTCGCTCGTGCTATAGTATCCCCGTGCCCAGCAAACGGGCGCGCATCTCGTGCCAAATCCTCACCATAGGAGTGTGTTCACCATGGACCAGATCCGCATGGCTGTCATCGGTGCCACGGGCCGAGGCTTTCTCGCCCGGCATTGGCATAATCCGCAGGGTCGTTCCGTTGTCGTCGCCGCCGCTGACACCTCCGACGACGCCCTGGCCTCCTTCCGCGCTCACATCAACCCTGATGGCTACGTCACCCACGACTACCGCGAGCTCCTCGACCGCCAGGATATCGACGCCGTCGCCGTGACCAGCCCCGACTATACCCACGAGCAATACGTCTGCGACGCCCTCAGCGCGGGCAAGCACGTCTTCAGTGAAAAGCCGATGGCCATCACCACCGAGGGCTGCGACCGCATGCTGCGCGCCTGGGTCGAATCGGGCAAGCAGTACATGGTCGGGTTCAACATGCGTTACATGAACATCTTTCGGGTGATGAAGGACGCCGTCGATGCCGGCATGATTGGGGAGGTCAAGGTGGTCTGGGTGCGTCACTTTGTGGGCACCGGCGGCAACTGGTACTACCACGACTGGCACGGCGCCTCGCGCAATTCCACCAGCCTGCTCCTGCAAAAGGCCTCGCATGATATCGATATGATCCACTGGATCACCGGGCGCTATAGCAACCGCGTGGCGGGGTTCGGCAGCCTCGACTATTACGGCGGAGACAAGCCAAACGACCTCCATTGCCCTGCCTGCCCCGAGCGTGACACCTGCATCGAGTACCAGTACGCCGATGATCCCCAGCGCGCCAACAAGATGGATATGTGCGTCTTTCGCCAGGAGATCGATGTGGAGGACAACTCGACCGTCCTGATGCAGCTGGATGGCGGTATCAAGGCCACCTACATGCAATGCCACTATGCGCCCGAATACTGGCGTAACTATACCTTCATCGGCACCGAGGGGCGCATCGAGAACCTGGACGACGGGAGCAAGGTCATCGTCAACCTGCGCAACCGCTCCAATCGCTGGCGCAACCTGGCGAACTATGACCTATCGGTCAAGCCTGCCAGCGGCACGCACGGCGGCGCCGACCCCATCATCTGCCAGGACTTTATCGATATGGTCCTCACCGGCAAGCGTCCCATCTCCACCCCCTTGGCCGGACGGATGAGCGTTGCCGTGGGCGTCGCCGCCACCTGGTCGATCCGTCATGCCTGGCAACCCGTCGACCTGCCGCCGGTTCCCGCCGACATCCGCGACCAAGTGTACTAATCTTAAGCCAGGGCTGGCGCCACCGTGGCGCCAGCCCTGGCTTAAGTTGGAGTCGTTCAGAATCATCGTTTCTCGGCGAGGTAGGCAAAGAAGCCTGCCCGCCTCAAAGCTTGCAGCGTCAGCGCCCCCAGCACCCCGCCGAGAGCGCCGAAAACGATGTACCCGATCAACGCTTTGAGCAGCCCCAGCGCCACAAACCCCACCGGCGCGCCCGTGATGCTCGCCATACCCCATTTGACCAAGAACTTGGCCATGTGGCCCAAGGTCGCCGCCAGCCCCGCCACGACCAGGCTCTCCGGACGACCCAGCAGCCATAGGGCCAGGTCAGTGCCCACGCCTACCGCTGTATAGGACAGCAGTGTGTTTAGCGCGCCGAAATCGCCCAATCCCATAAAGGCCGCCATGATGCCGGAGCTTAGGCCCACCAGGCTGGCCGCGCCGCGCTTGGGGACGATCCCCGCGCCCACGATGATGATCGCCATCCAAAAGATGCCGGAATGACCCGACAGCTGCAGCGGCAGCCGCAACGTGATCTTGGCTACCACGACCAGCGCGGCGAACAGCGCTAGCAAGACAAGCTCAAAGGTGGAGAAATATCGCTCCTTCATGGCCATCACTCCGATTCTGGTGGGGTGTTGATTTCGATAGCATCCACGTCCTGCACCCACTCGTCGCGGATGTCCAACTGGGGCAAGAGCGAGACCAGCTTGAGCGTGCCGCGCCCCGATAGATCGAACAACACCATGTTCGCAGGGTCATCGACCTCGGCCCAGGTCAGGTCCGCAATCTTGCTGCTGCTGCCGCTGGATACATGCACCCGCGTCGTGGGCCCGAGGGCATTGCGCTCGATGTGCCGCAAGATCACATCTCGCAGCATCCAGCCCTGCTGCGTCTTGCCCTCCTCCGCGTCCACAAACTGGGCTTCTTCCAGGTTGGCTAGATCGTCGGGCGTAAAGCCCCCTACGAGGCGACCATCCATGCGGATAGGGATGCTCCCCGGCGCCAGCTCCGGCTCCGGGCCGAGCCGCGAACGCTGCCAGGCATCTACGCCGAGGACCAGGGCCACCAGCGCCACGAGGATGCCTAGCCCGATGAGAATCCGTGTTCCTTGTGTCATATCTCTACCTGTGCCGTGTTCTTAGCGCCAGATTAACAGCGCCACCATAGAGGCCGCCGATCCGGCCAGCAGCCAGCTGTCGAACGATGTCCAGATGAGGCGGCGGTAGGGCCGCCGATGCGGCGAGTCAAAGCCTCGGGTATAGGCGGCCTCCGTCAAGGCCCAGGCGCGCTTGGTCGTAAGGGTGATAGCGGGCACTGCCAGGGCCACCATATCGCGCAAGCGGCCCCCCAGGTTCCGCCAGCCAGAGGATGGCGCCCAGGCCCCGCGCGCCTGCTGCGCTTCCAGGATGGCGCGCCACTCCTCGCCTAATAACCCGAGGCTCTGAAAGGCTAAACCCAAGCTAAAGGCGTAGCGGTACGGAAGACGCATCCATTCCAGCGCCAGGCGTAACTCGCCCGGCGTGGTGCTGGCGAAGAACAGGGAGAACGCCCCGGCCAGCAGCACCAGCCGCAGGGTGATCACGATGGCCAGATCCAGGCTGACCACCACCCAATCCACCACAAAAAGGACCAGCAAGATCCACTTGAGCCTCCAGGCCTGTCGTGCCGCTTCCGGCAACAGCCGTGCCCAGAGCAACAAGCCGATATATAGTGCCATGAAGACAGCCAGTCGCTCTAGCGGTAGCATCACCGCCAGGGATGCACATAGGCTCAGCGCCAACTTGGTGCGCGGGTCGGCGCGGCGCAGAGGCGAGTCCTCCACCATCGCCAGCCCTCGCACGCCCAGGCCAGTTCGTCTTCGCTGGGGCTTCGCACTCACCGACTTGCCTCGTTTCAGGATTGTGATCTGCTCCTTGCCCAGCGAAAACACCGACCGAGCGCGTCGCTTCGGCCGCTCGCTATGCATGGCTTGGCACAAAGGCGCTACGACAGGGTCAGCGCTGGCCTCTCCGCAATAGCGTGAGGGCAACGATGGCCACTGGCCGAGTACTGAAGCAAAAAAACGGCGTTTCCCCATCCATACGCGGGGAAACGCCGACTGATTCGCCGCCGTTACCGTTCTCCTTTCCAAGGATGGGGGGCGTGACTGTTTCCGGCCACACCTTCTTGACGGTCCACAAGACCGCCAGCGATCACAGGCCCTAGCCATCGCTGGACATCGTCACACCAACGAGCGCGTTAGGCTATGTGATTCGGAGAACAAGATATCCTGTTGTGAACGAAAGCCATTATAGTTTGATCGCGCACAAACGCAAGGACATCAAGGCGGGTTTTGGCCCAGAGCTAGCTAATCGACAGCAACCATGACACTGGACGCCTTGATCACGGCATAAGCTTCCTTGCCCACCTTCAGCCCGAGGCTCTCGGCGGATGTCTTGGTGATGATAGACACCACCTCGAGGCCCCCTGGTAGCTCAATAACCACCTCAGAATTCACCGCGCCGGGGGTTATCTTCTTCACCACACCCTTTAAAACGTTGCGAGCGCTGAGTCTCATAATACGGACCTCCCTATCATATACGATTGTAGCTCTTCAGCTGAAGAGCCTTACATATCATATTATACTACTATTACGATCAAATTTCAATACTTTCAAAGGAGCTTCGATTCCTCGCCCCGCTTTTCATAACGCCGGACTATCAGCCGCAGGTGCCGCCGGCCGACTGCCTTCGCGCAGCCACGGTGGCACCAGCAGCCCGGCCTCGCACCAGGCCGCCGCGTGGCCCAATACCTCCGCCACAGGCCCATCATCCAACACTCGTCCATCGCCGAGCAGGATCAAGCGATCCACGTACCTGGCCACCCAATCCAGATCGTGTGTGGCGGCGACGACGACATAGCCCGCCTGCGCCAGGGCGCGCGCTGCGCCACCCACGATGGCGCGGTGGCCGTCATCCTGTCCTAGCGTCGGCTCGTCGAGCAGCAGGCCGTGCCTGGGCTGGCGCATGAGCAGGATGGCCAGGGCCAGTCGCTTCTTTTCTCCCTCGCTCAGCAGTAGCGGCGGCGTTTGCTCGTATGGGGCCAGGCCCAGCGCCTGCAATGCCCAGTCATACATGGCATCGTCGGGGTGCGCCAGCCGGTAGCGCATCTCCATCTCCACAGTCGGGTTGAAAAGCTGCCAATCGGGGTTCTGGAACATCAGCCCCAGGTCGGGTCGCGTCCCATCCGCCGCCGCGATCTGCCCCGTATAGGGGTGCAGCCCCGCACAAGCCCGCAGCAGCGTCGTCTTCCCTACGCCATTGCGCCCCACCAGTGCCACTACCTCGCCGCCCGGTAGCTGCAGATCGAGGCCCTCGAAGAGCCTGCGCTCGCCATGCCCCAGTTCCAGCCCCCTAATGGCTATCTCCACCTGCCGTTGGTAGAGAGGAGGAAGGACTTGAGCCTGCTCCGTGCCTGCCTCGAGCGACGGGTTTTCGGCCCGGTGGCCGCCGGCCATGGCATAGCGGTGGATGGCCCCACCGTGAAAGTATGCGTCGCGGTGCTCGCAGACAACCACCGTGCCGCCCTGTGCTCTCAAGTCGGCCAGGTCGGCGACGAGCTGGGTTGCGGCGGCGGTATCCAGCATGGAGAGTGGCTCGTCCAGGACCAGGGCGCCGGTCTGCCGGGCCAGGGTAGCGGCCAGCATCAGCCGCTGCTGTTCCCCACCGCTGAGGGTCTGGGGGGAACGCTCGCCCAAGCCTGTCAGCCCAAAGCGCTGCAGACTGGATGTGATCCTTGATTCGATCTCTTTCGCGGGCAGCCCGAGGTTCTCCAGGCCGAAGGCGACTTCTTCCTCCACGGTGGATGCGACGGACTGCACAGCGGGATTCTGGAACATCAGCCCCACCCGCTCGGCGATCTGCCACATCTCGGCCTGGTCGGTGCGCAGGTCGCCGACCCACACCTGGCCGCGCATCTCTCCTCGGTAGAGGTGGGGAATGAGGCCCGCCAGGCAGCGTGCCAGAGTGCTCTTGCCGCACCCCGAAGGCCCGGTAATGACCCATGTCTCGCCGGGAGCAGCCAATAGGTCGATATCCTGCAGGCCCAGGCCATGCTGTGGATAGCGGTAGCTCAGGCCCTCGGCGCGCAGTGAAATAGACATAGCCGCGTCAATCCAGCTTGAGCGGCACCCAATTGGGATCACCGCGCTCCACGTACAGCACGGGACGTCCATCGCGCAGGGCGGGGCGCAGTTTCCCGCCCGTGTCGATCAGCCCTTCCACGATGGGGTCCCCTGCCATATTCAGCACCGCCACGATTCCCGACGCCAATATTGCCTCGACGGACTGGATGCCCGCGAGTTCGCGGATCGTGCCTACCAAAATGAAACGCCCGTCTTGGCCTGATGCGCCCAGTCCCACGGCCGATAGGGCGCCGATCACGCCATCCTCCGTGCCTCCCAGGCCGCGCAGAAACAGGCCATACGCTGCGGCCAGCTGTCGCGCCTCACCCTGGCCCACCAACTCGGTCTGTGCGCGGTGCCCAAAGCGAGTGATGGCCGCTGGAACCTGGCGCGCGATGCATACGCCGGGATCGCTGCCCTCGGGACTTTCATTCTTCACATAATCTGAGACGAAATCTCCTAACTCGTTCAGGTCGGCCTCGCTCTGCAAGTGAATGCAGGCCGAGCTGTTGCGCTTCGTCATCGGCACGCGGGGATCGACGAGAAGCTGGTGGCGCGAGATGCCGAACAGGTCGCCGAATCGCCCCAGGTGATCGACCATCTGCCGCGCCAGCTTGCCCGTGCCGCGCTCCCAGTCAACGATATCCGTATCATCCAACCCGATGTAGATCATGCTTTCCCCTCGTTATGGCGGGACGTGCAGCGCCCGACACTCGTAGTGAAGTGGTCGAGGCATTCTGCCTCGTCCCGCATTGACACTAGACCTTGGCGTGTAGCGCCTGTGACTCGCGCAAACGTTCGATCGCTTGTCCCAGCTCATCATCGGACACGGGGCAACCACGCAGCCACAGGATATCGACTCCGGGCGCCATACCCAATTGCGGAGCGCGCTCCAACACAGCATGGGCATAGGACGCGCTGCAGTCCCCTAGGATGAGCTCCTGGTGCCAGGCATTGCGCTCCACGTCAGCCCCCACGAACACCTGATCTCCCGCCGCGCTCACCCGCAGATAAGAGATATCGGCCGGATCGTGCCCGGCCAGCGCCTGGCGGCCCAGCTCCAGGCAGCGCTGACAGACAGCCCCCGACCCTTGGAGCGCCTCGATGATCGCGGGCACAGGGGCCGGGCAGCCGGCGATCATCGTGCCCAGGTGGCTGCAATCCTTGGCGCAGTCGCCGATGGCGATGACCGTGCCCTCGACCTGGGGCGCGTCCCCCTCGGAACCGACGATGATATGGAGCGGCTTGAGCAGCTTCTGGCGCGCAAAACGGTGCAGGGCCGTGTTGGCAAACGCCCTGCACCCGCTGCAGGCGTTGCGGTCGTGAACCTGCAGGCCAGGCAAGGCCTGTTGCAGCTCTTCGGCAGCCCCGATAAAGCGCCGCTTGGCACAGTCCGCGACCGTCTCGCCCACCACCTCGATGCGCTGCGGGTCGCCGATCCCCAGGCCCTCCTCGATGGCCCATTGCAGGTTGCGGGTGCGCCAGGTCATCATCATCAGCTCTCTCGCCACCACATCCACCGCCACGGGATCATCCCCGGCCAACATCACCTGGGCGTGCACCGGATGCTGAAAGCCAACGCCCCCGGCGATCCCTTCGGCCCCCACCAGGCCGTCGACGATGATCAGGTCGGGGCTGCGCACGCGGTTCAGGTCCACCAGGAACTCTTCCAGCAGGTATTGGCTGTGCACCTCGGAGCGTTTCCATTGCGGTGTGCAGCCAAAGCTGTTCTTCAGTGTCACGGTATGGTCGGCGTGGGGGCCGGCATCCAGGTTGTAGAGCTCGACCCCGCTCCGAGCCGCCATCTCCCGCCACCCTCCAGTAGGAAAGCCGCTATCTATGGCGAGGCCGAACCCCGGCGTTCCTTCGGCGACGATGATCCGCGCCGGAGAGCAGCGGCGCACTTGCTCGATCAGCGCTTCTACCAGCTCGACATGCGTCGTGCCCCCGGAACTGGCAGGACCGCTGCTGACGATATTCGGCTTGATGAGCACCGTTTGCCCGGGCCGTACGTAACGCTCGATTCCTCCCAGTTCGGCCAAGCACTTGTCCAATACTTGCGCAGCCTGGCCGAGCTCGATCCACTTGTGCAACGCAACACTTGTGGTTTCCTTCATAATGACCTCGTCAATTTGTCTTTTCCTCTTGATCGGCGGTGCCATGCGTCGACCCTATCCCAACCGTCCGATGCGCGCCAGCCCGTCGGCCACATCACCCATCCCCAGCGCCTCCAGGCTCGCGCGGGTCGGGTACCCGTTGCTGGGACTCCAGCCGCGCATCTCGTAATAGCGGTCCAGCATCGGACTAAAGCGCTCCAGGTCGAGCACCACGCCATCGCTAAGGGCGGGTTCGGTCATCGTCTGGGCCGCGGACCAATCCACGGTGCGGTTGCGGTCGTGGTTGCGCACATCGACAGCCCGTAGTTGGTTAAAGATGCGCGAGCCTGCCTCCGTGAGCGTGGCTAAATCGGTCTCCTGGCCCGTGCAGGCCGAATAGAGCTTGGCCATCATCTCCGTATCCGCCGCGCGATCCTCGCTCTCCATGCTAAAGATGCGTGGCTGTTCATAGTCGCACAGCGTCAGCGATTCTAATAGCATCCCCCAGTTGTGATGCAGGATGGCCGGGATCACCTTCGTATCCGGCTTGTCGTATGTGTACGCGGGGTTATACACATCCGGCTCCCCATACACTCGCTCGCAGATGGCCCGCGCCTGTTCGGCGGTCACCGGCCCGCGGTTCGGACCGTGCTCTGGCAGGTAACTGAGCAGATGGGTCGTATAGGCGTGGGTTGAATCGCTGGCCGGATCGCGCGTATCCACGCAGAACTGCAGCACGGGCACCAGCCAAAAAGGAAAGTAGGGCCGTCCGCCCGTGCCCCAGTGGGCATTCCAATGGTTTGTCTGCCCAAAGCGCCGGGGGTAGATCCGGTCGAGGAGTGGCGCTCCCGCACCGCCAAAGAGGCGCTCCGCGGCATAGCAAGCGCCATCGGCCAGCGCGTCGCCCAACTCCCCCTCTCTCAGCGCTATCGTGCGCACCATGTTGATCGTGAACTCCGGCGACTGTCGCGGCACATCCTCCAGATAGTGGATCTCCTTATCCGGCACGGGGATGGGGATGCCGTCGATCGTATCGATCAGGCCATGTTGCTTGCACATCATCAGCCAGGGGATGA
>CAYQDH010000003.1:0-336 GCA_964416075.1 uncultured Anaerolineales bacterium
CCCGACCCCTATAAACGACGCCGTCGTGCGCGTGATGCACGAGCTGGAGGCGGGCGATCGCACGCCCGGCCCACACAACTTGTCCGCCCTGCAACCGTTTTTGGGGTTCTGACAGCAGCGTATTTGTAGATTAAAGATCCAGGAGTGCAGAGATGTCAAGATTACGGCACGCTATCATGATCGCCCTGCTGGGCGCGCAGCGAGACCGCTTTACCACCTATCGCGAAGGCCTGCCCCTCGAGGAGCGACTGGACATCGTGCGCGAGATCGCGGGGATCGACGGGATCGAGGTCGGCTACCCCGGCGAGTTCCGCGACCTGGCCGCGGGCGCCACCA
>CAYQDH010000003.1:346-18802 GCA_964416075.1 uncultured Anaerolineales bacterium
AGAACACCAAGTCGGATACCAAATGGCGCCAAGGCTCCTTTACCGCCACCGACCCCGCCACGCGCCGCATGGCCGTGCAAGAGATGAAGATCTGCATGGACTTGGCGGCGGACCTGGGCTGCTACATGGTGCACTGCTGCCCCCTCATCGACGGCCACAACTATGCCTTTCAGGGCGATTACCTCAAGATGTGGGACTGGCTGGTGGAGGGCCTGACCGAGGCCGCGCGCTATCGCACAGACGTGCGCATCAGCCTGGAGTTCAAGCCCTACGAGGCGCGCAACTTTAACATCGTCTCCGATACGGGATCGACCCTCTTTCTAGGATCGCTCATCGGCGAGAATGTGGGGCTGACGTGGGATATCGGCCATGCCCTCATCGCCAAGGAGGCGCCCGCGCAGAGTATCGCTATGGCGGGCAAGTACGGGCGGCTCTTTTACCTGCACTTTAACGACAACTATCGCGACTGGGATTGGGACATGCTGCCCGGATCGGTGAACGTGTGGGACCTAGTGGAGTGCTTCTACTACCTGGACAAGCTGAACTGGGATGGCTGGGCATCCTACGACATCCTGAGTCGCAGCGGTGACGATGCGGCGCTGGGGCAGGTGGCCACGCTCAAGATCATGCACCTGGCGCAGCAGTTCTTGGACAAGCTGGGGCGCGACAAGATGGCCAAGCTGATCGAGGGGGGTCATCCCCACGAGGCGATTCCCTATCTCTGGGAAACGATGGTGCGCTAGAGGAGGACGATGATCACCAGAGCGGAGCAACAACGAGCGGTGCAGTACGCCTGGGAGCTGTGCCGGAAGACGGGGATCGTCCTGCGCGATGAGGAGAGAGAGCGTATCGAGGTGGCCGACCTGGGGCTGAGCGAGTTCGGGACCAGCGGGATGATGATCCTCACGCTCAAGGTTACGAAAGAAGTGGGGATCAAGCTGATCGCTCTCTACCCGTGGCAGCTCTGCCCGGAGCACATCCACCCACCGCAGGGCGACTATCCGGGCAAGGAGGAGACCTTTCGCGGGCTGTGGGGCCAAGCCTGGCTCTACGTGCCCGGCGAGCCGACGGCCCATGCCCACGCGCGCGTGCCCGAGCATCGCAGAAATTACTATACGTCGTGGTGCGAGGTGGACCTGGCACCCGGGAATCAGCACACCTCGGCTCCGAACGAGTGGCACTGGTTCCAGGCGGGGCCCGACGGAGCAGTTATACTGAGTATATCGACTCGTCCGACGGACTACCAGGATGGGTTTCGCGACCCCGGCGTGCAGCGGCGCACCGTGATTGAAGAGGAAAAAGAGCAACACGGAGGCACGGAGGTCTCACCGAGATCTCGGAGGGGAGGAGGGGACTGAAGCTTGTAGGGGCCGGTCGCCGCACCGGCCCTCGCTGCCAAGGATAAGAGGTGGCGCGTATTTTTGGATCTGCGTATAGGGATTAGGTCATGGCCATCATAGAGATCCAGGCCAAGACGTTGTTGGCGCACATCGCCAGGCCCGATTCGATGTTCGGGACCAAGTACAACATGAACATCTATCGGGGCTGCCAGCACCAGTGCATCTATTGCGATTCGCGCAGCGAGTGCTACCAGATCGAGGATTTCCGCGATGTGCTGGTCAAGGTGAATGCCATCGAGCTCTTGGAGCGCGAGCTGCCGCGCAAGCGAAAGGTGGGGTTCATCGGCACGGGAGCGATGAGCGATCCCTATGGTCCCGTGGAAAAGTCGTACAACCTGACCGGGCGAGCGCTGCAAGTGATCGCCCGGCTGGGCTTTCCGATCCACCTGCTGACCAAGAGCGATATGGTGCTCAAGGACCTGGATACATTGGTGGAGATCAACCGGGTGGGGGCGGTGGTGTCGTTCACCATCACCACCGCGGACGACGACTTGGCGCTCAAGCTGGAGCCGGGCGCGCCGCCATCGTCGCGCCGCTTTGCGGCCATGGCCGCGCTCGCCGCGCGTGGCATCGGCGTCGGTGTGATGATGATGCCCATCCTGCCCTTCATCGAGGACACGGTAGAGAATATCACAGCTATCGTGACGCGGGCGCACGACTGCGGCGCGAGCCATGTGGTGCCCTGGTTCGGGATGACCATGCGCGACCGGCAGCGGGCGTACTTTTACGATAGGCTGGACGAGCTCTATCCCGGCATGCGGCAGCGCTACGAGTGTGCCTACGGCGAGCGCTACGAGGCCACCTCGCCGCGTGCGCGCGAACTGGGCCAGGTATTCGAGGAGCTGCGCCAGCGGCTCGGGTTGGCCACGGGGGTGCGGCCTTACGAGCCTCCGGCAACCACGCAACAGCTATCCATGTTCTGAGGGCGCGAGAGACCCTTTCACGACTCTGATAGCGATGGCCACACGAGATCGCAGGTTCGCACCTCTTGATCAAGGCGAGACCCCAAGGAATCTTCCGCACGGTCGAGGTCATAGCGCGATTGCAGCGCCATCCAGAACTGAGCACTGGTACCAAAGAAGCGCGCCAAGCGCAGTGCTGTGTCCGCCGAAATACCGCGCTTGCCCAGCACGATCTCGTTGATACGTCGCGCGGGAACAGAGATGCAAATCGCCAGGCGATTCTGGGAGAGTCCTAGAGGAGCCAGAAATTCTTCCTGGAGCACTTCTCCTGGGTGCACGGGCGACAAACGGTCTTCCATATCCATTCCTCTAGTGGTAGTCGGTAATCTCGACATCATAGGCATCACTCTCACGCCATACGAAACAGATCCGCCATTGGTCGTTGATCCGGATACTGTATTGCCCCTCCCGGTCGCCCTTTAGGCGCTCTAGGCGATTGGCGGGAGGAATCCCCAAATCCTCCAGGGATATAGCCGCATCGAGCATGCGCAATTTGCGCAAAGCCACCTGCTGGATATCGGCTGGTAACCTCGCTGAACGTTGCCGGCGAAAGATGCGTTCCGCCTCTCGGCTTCTGAATGAACGTATCATGTGCTTAGTATATAACGTCTTCCGTTTAATGTCAAGCGTTAAGGGACGATACAGAACCAAGGTAGTACAGGTTCGTCGCCCCTGCCTCCATCATGTCCTGGAACTCTGCAGTGGCCGTTGCCACCTGGCGCCGGGAGAACACCTCCCACACATCGGCAGGATGAGGCAAGCGGACGGTCTTACGCTCCCCGCGAACAGTGTGCAGGGCCACGTAGCCACGATCGGCATAGAAAACGTCGTCGTGCTCGGTGTAGATGTGCACCCCGGCATAGCGGGCCACCTCGCGCAAGAGCCCCGGCGGCAGGTTGGGCGCTGCTGAGTAAAAGCTGGCCCAATCGGCCTCCTGCTTGAGCACGAAACCGGGCTCGCAGCGCCCCTGGTTGATCACCACGGTGCCCAGCACCGTTACACCGGGATCGGCCACGGTAAAGAGCGGGCCCAGGCGCATGTCCGTGCCCCAAGTGGTGCTGGTGGGCAAGTTGCGGGTGATGGCGTGCTCAAAGTTGCTGAGATAGAGGTTGGCGCTCCACTGCCTGTCGGTTTGCCGCAGTTGGATGCCGGTCAGGTCATGACAGTGCTCGGCGCTGAGGTCCTCATCGACAAAACCGGGGGCATAGATCCACAGGGCCATCTTGTTGTCGCGGCGCAAGATCGCTTTCAGAGCCTGCCGCTGGTCCGCACTGAGGTGAAAGGCATCGCCCAGGATGTACAGCTTGTACTCTTGTGCCCGCCCCTCCAGGATGTCACTGAGTAGCACCCCGTCGTAGGGGGCGCCCATGCGCGCATAGCCCCAGGCGCGCTGGCGCCAGTTGGGGATGTCATAGTTGTTCAGGGTGGAGCGGTAGAAAGAGCTCTCGGCGTCGAACACCACGGCGACCTCGGCGGCGGAGGAGCGGTCGGGCTGAGCCAGGTGATGGTGTGCCAACTCCAAGAAGCGCTGGAAGACGGCCATCACCTCGGGCTCGGCATAGGCGCCGCCCTCTTTGTAGCTCCAATCACACCACCAGGCCCCCGCACCGTGGGTCAGGATGTTGGACAGTTGCCGCTTGAGCACCTCGATCGTCTCACGCGTGTTACGGGTCTGCCCATAGAAGGAGTTGGGCCGCCACAGGTGGGTGCGCATATCCTCTTCGCTGATCCACAGCTTGCCCGCGCGGCGCACGCTGGCCTCGGGCGACATAAAGCCCCCTTCCCCACCCACCCAACGGTAGCCATAGGAATAGGGGCTGGAGAGAAAATCGACATGGGGCGAGCGGAGCACCTCGGGCAAGCCGGCATGTCCTGAGCGAGCTGCCGCGGTATGGGCTACATCGGCATCGGCCAGGCGCTGCCCGAAGAAACCATTGTTCCAGACGATCTCTTGCAGATAGCCGTAAAAGGCGCCGGCCAGGTGCTCGCCATGACAGGCCTCCTTGGCCGTGGCGCAGAGGATGTCGATGTCTGTGGCTACGATGTGGGCCAGGCACTGAAAGTGGTCGATGGCGCGACGGCGGCGGTGAGGGTCCTTGAACAGGAACAAGTCCGCAGCACCTTGCTCCTCCGGAGAGGGGACCAGATCCTGGTCGAAATCGACCTGTGGATCGGCCCAGGCCTCGCGCAGCGCCTGCACGTCGTTGCCATACTTACGCCGGAGCCACTGGCGGAACGCATCCTGCATGGGCTGCGAATAGTCGCTGGCCCAATCCTCCATGGGCCCCACCTTAACCCACTCGGAGCTGTCACCACCGCAGATGAGATAGCCGAGGATATACTGATCGAGATCATGGTCATAGAGATAGCGGATGAAAGCGCGCAGGAAGGAGGAAGCGTCGCGCAGCCAGGGCTGGGAGGCATAGGAAGTGGTGCGGTAGATGCCCTTGGCCCGCGCCTCCATCACCTCACACTGATCGGGGTGCTGCTGCAGCCAGGGCGAATCGTCGCCGCGAGGCTCGAACGTGACGCGCAGGAGAAGCTTGGCTTGGGGATCGACCTCCGCATAGCGGCGCAAAATCTCCAGAGGGGCCAGGCGCTCCTCAGGGAAGGCCCCCGTGACGGGATCGTAGGCGTCGTCAAAATCGACGGGGGCGACGATACTGTAGAAATGGAACCCGGCATCGCGGAACTGCGCCATGTAGGGCTCACCGCGCCAACCTTCGGCCTTGGGGGGTGAGTTTCGCACGGTGAGATAGATGGCCGCGACGGTGGGCTGGCCATCTTGGAAAAGCGTAGGGGTGCCGTGGTGATCACGAACCTGGAAGTTGGACATTGCTCTCTCCTATCGGCGCGCGGGTGAGGCCCGCTGTTTATAGCATAGATGATACCCGAAACGGATTCGAAGCGAAAGTGGTTTGGCATCACTGGGACATGCTGTATAATCGGCGAATCTGGGCACCATATTTGGGCAACCAGCCACACTCGTACAAGACACGGAAAGGGCAACAAGGAACCATGGAAAGAGAATTGGTCAGCAGGCGTTGGCTCAATCCCAGCCCGCTCAATCTAACCATACGCGGGCACATCCGGGCGATGGGGTATACCGATTTCGATATGCAGCGTCCCGTGATCGGGGTGTGTAATCCCTGGAGCGAGATCAACCCTGGACACTGGCATTTTCGCAGCCTCGCCGATGCGGTCAAGCGCGGCATCTGGGCAGCCGGGGGGTTCCCACTCGAGTTCCCCACCATTTCCATGTGCGAGGTATTCCATAATATCTCTACCCTGATCTATCGCAACTTGATGGCCATGGACACCGAAGAGTTCATCGACTCCGTGCCTTTCGATGGGGTGGTGCTCCTCTCCACCTGCGACAAGGACGTCCCGGCGCAATTGATGGGCGCGGCGTCGGCGAACAAGCCGGCTATCATGGTCACGGGCGGGACACGCCTGGCCGGGTTCTACGAGGGACAAACGGTGGCATGCTCCACCGACACGCAAAAGTTCACCTGGAACTATATCGCGGGCGACATTGGCGAGGAAGAGCTGCGCGAGGTGGAGATGAACGGCTTTTTCAACACCTGCGGCGCGTGCGGCGTGATGGGCACGGCCAACAGCGTGCAGTCGATCGCCGAGGCGCTGGGGATGACCTTGCCCGGCTGCGCATCGATCCCCGCCGTGTACGCCCAACGGCTGCAAATCGCCGAATACACCGGGATCAAGATCGTGGAGCTGGTGCAGAAGGATATCAAGCCGCGAGACATTATGACCAAGGCGGCGTTTGAGAACGCCATCAAAGTGTTGATGGGCACCGGCGCGAGCACCAACCTGGTCATTCATCTCATCGCTATCGCCCGCCGCGCGGGGGTGGACCTGGCGCTGGATGATTTCGACCGCTTGAGCAAGCAGACGCCCTTTATCACCGATGTTAAGCCCTGTGGAAGCTGCACCGTGGAGGAGTTGTACCATGCCGGCGGCATCGTGGGCGTGATGAAACAATTAGAGCCCTTGCTCGACACCACTGTAATGACGGCCAATGGCCAGCCACTGGGCGATAACCTGAAGGATATCAAGGTGCGCAACCCAAAGGTCATCCGCCCGATCTCCGATCCCATCGATCCCGATGGCGGGCTGCGCATCGTGCGCGGCACACTGGCCCCCGATGGGGCGGTGATCAAGGTTTCGGCGGCCACACCAGCGCTAACCAAACACACCGGGCCTGCGGCGGTGCTCAAGAGTCGCAAGCAGGAGGATGTGGATCGCGATTTCGCTCACATCACGGCGGATCATGTGATCATCAACCGCAACATGGGTCCTGTGGGCGCGCCGGGGATGCCCGAGGTGGGACCCTCCGGGCTGCCCAGGCACCTGCTGCGCGAGGGCGTGCGCGACATGGTGCGCATCACCGACGCGCGGATGAGCGGCACCTCCTACGGCACGGTTGTGCTGCACGTGGCCCCCGAGGCGGCCGTGGGCGGCCCCTTGGCCGTGGTGGAGGATGGCGACATGATCGAGCTGGACGCCGATGCGGGCAAGCTCAACCTGCTGGTAGATGAGCGGGAGATCCAGCGCCGGCTGGCGGCCTGGAGGCCCAACCCGCCGCGCTTCACCAGCGGCTACAAGGCGCTGTGGATCGACCAGGTGCTCCAGGCGCCCGATGGCTGCGATTTCAAGTTCTGCCAGGACAAGGAGTGGTTGCTCAAGCGCCAGTGAGCGCTTTGACAGGGCTTGTTTTCGCATGTATAGTGCGATGGCATTTCAACCCCGGAGAGGAACGGGAACTGGTGGGCGAACTCGGGAACCATTTACGCGAAGCACGCGAGAATCGTGGCCTCACTCTCGAACAGGTCGAGGACGCTACGCGCATTCGGCGCGCCTTTCTCGAGGCGCTGGAGGCGGAGCAGTTTGACAAGCTCCCCCCTGATGTCTGTGCGCGCGGATTTCTGCGGAACTATGCGCGATTCTTGGGGTTGGATCCCGATCCTTTGCTGAAAGCTTACCGTTCGCCACAGTCGAGGACGACCCTAAGGCTGCCTGCAGTGCTCGATGAACCGTTGCGCAACAGTGCTGTCAGAAATATATGGACAGCGCTTTTCTGGGGGCTGGTGGTGGTGGTGATCCTGGGCCTGGGCCTGTGGTACGGCTACAACGAATTCTACCTGGGTACAGCATGGGGACCCAGGCCCACGCCTTCGGTGATCCCCGTCGAGACGCTGCCACTGGAAACAGCCACCGTAGCGGTAGTTGCTGCCGAGAACCAGCCCACCGCAACGTCGATGCCGGTGGCGACTGTCGACTCGAGCCAGGCTACCGCCACAACCCAACCCAGCGCCACTGGCTCGCCAATGGCGAGCCAGACGTCGACGAGGGGCGGCACAGCGACAGCCACAAGATCGGCGGGCCTGAGCAGCAGTCCCACCCGCACGCCGACGGCGAGCACACCAGCGGCGCGCACGCCGACAGTAACAGCAGGTATAGCGGCGACTCCGAGCTCCGGACCGACGCGCGCCACACCGCCACTCGAAGATGGTATCCCGGTGGTACTACACGTGTCGGACAAGACGTACGTGAATGTGCTGGTAGACGGGACCAAGGTGATGGAGGCGATCCTGGAGCAAGGCGACGACCAGGCCTGGGCCTTCAAGCGCACGTTCAGCATACGTGTGGGCAATGCGGGGGGGGCGCAGATTACGCTGAATGGGGTGGACCTGCCACCCTTGGGCAAAGCCGGCCAGGTAATCACCGTGGAGTATTCGGCGGATAACTTGCCCGTGAACTGATCAGGTTTTTGTGGCCATGCAGTGGAGCTGGCGCCAGATAGGCCAGCTCTTTTTTTGTTAGAGAGGACAGGCCGTGCGTTTTTACATGGTTACCCTGGGATGCCCTAAGAACAGGGTGGACAGCGAAATGATGGAAGAATTGCTGCGGCAGGCTGGGCACCGCACCGCCAGTTCGGCGCGCCGGGCGGATGTCGTAGTGGTCAACACATGTGGCTTTATCGAGCCAGCGCGCGAAGAGTCGTACCGGACTCTGCGCGAACTGGCCGCGAAAAAGGGCCGCCGGCAGTGGTTGATTGCGGCCGGTTGCATGGCTCAACGTTATGGCGAGGAGATTCGCCGCCAGGTCCCCGAAGTCGATGCAGTCATTGGCACCCAGTCCTGGCCCAAGATTGTAACACTCCTCTCGCAGATGAGCGATCGGACCGAAGGTAGCCCGGCACCCGCGATTGTCGAGCGGGACGGCAACCTGGTAGCGTCCATCCGTCGGCGCGCTACTCGCGGCGCAAGCGCGTACGTCAAGATCACCGATGGCTGCGACGCAGCCTGTGCTTTTTGCGCGATCCCGCTGATCAAAGGGCCGCAACGCAGCAAGCCTGCGGAGGACATACTGCGCGAGATACGGGAAGTGGCGGCGCAGGGCGTGCGCGAGGTGGTGCTCATCGGGCAGGACAGCACAGCCTATGGCCGGGACCTCGATATGGGCGACGGATTGCCCACGTTGGCGCGCTCCATTCTCGACGCCGCCCCAGAGATTGACTGGTTGCGCCTGATGTATGCCTATCCGCAGCACGTCTCAGCGCAACTGATCGAGGTCATGGCCACGAGCCCTGCCTTCTGTCACTACCTAGACCTGCCCCTGCAGCATGGGCACCCGGACGTACTGCGTCGGATGCGTCGCCCGCACGATGTGGACCAGGTCGTGCGACTGGCCGACGCACTGCGCGTGGCCATGCCCGATATCGCGTTGCGAAGCACATTCATCGTGGGCTTTCCTGGGGAAACCGAGCAAGAGTTCGAGGAATTGCTGGCCTTTATGCGGCGCATCGCGTTCGACCAAGTGGGCGTGTTCGCCTATTCGCGCGAGGAGGGTACCCCAGCAGCCGATTGCCCGGACCAAATCGATGCGGCAACGATCGCCGAGCGGTACGATCGAGCGATGTTGTGCCAACAGGGGATCTCGTTGAACCGCAACCGAGCGCAGATTGGGCGACAGCTGCCCATCCTGGTAGAAGGGTCGGGAGGCGGGCTGGTAGTAGGGCGCAGCTACCGCGAGGCTCCCGAGGTTGACGGCATGGTACTGTTGGCTGGTGAGGCCACCCCGGGAGAGTTCCTGGCGTGTCGTATCGTGGATGCGCAGGAGTATGATCTCATCGCTGAGCGCATGAAGCCGGCCAAGGCCACCCCTCGAGTGCCCTAGCCAGTGTCAGGCCAAAAGCTTTCGTTCATCAAGGTGGCTGCCAGCAGCCTGAACACCAGAGGATCGACGGTGTTCAAGCGCCGGGGATCGCCAAGATAGAGCCACCAAGCGTAGGCCAGGTAGTCGTGCCCATCCTGGGCGGGCAATTCGCCCTGCCAGTGACCCAGGGCATAAATGCGCACCAGCCGTGCACCGAGGCGGCGCAGATCGGGAGTGACACCGGCCCCATCCGAGAGCCAGTCGCCATGGGGCACGCCGCCACTGCCCAGCAAATGGTCAAGCAGGTTGAATAAAGTGCGGAGGACACGACCTCTATCCTGTCGCAGCTCGACGATGGATAGCTCGCACAGGCCATCCAGAGTTGTGTCGCGCCAGAGTTGGGGACCGGGATGGTAGGCCGAGGCCCGATGGGTAAACACCAGGTGTCCTGGGGTGTTCCCCTGCCAAAAGTGGAGCAAGCCCAAGGGCAGGGCCTGCAGATCGGCCATCAGGAGCTCGGCCGGTTGCCAGATATGAGCGTAGGTGGCACGGATCGATGCCGGGACCAGGTCCAGGGCGGCCGCATCTACATGCATCTTGTCGCGCCATAGAGCGCGTAGAACAGCATTCTTGCTGTCCGTCATCCAGGCCCCTTTGAGCTTGTCCATATGCTGCCTGGTCGCACTGGGGTATGTCGCGTGTAGACCACACCATGCGACCGCGGAACGACTATAGCATCTGGGTGAATCCGAGTCAATCGCTTGGACGGGGGACGTGACATGGCGCTTGGAAGACCAGCAGGCCGGACAGTGCAGAAAACATAGACATAGCGAGGTAATAGCATGAACCTGGTGATTCCAGATGGCTATCGGCCGCTTTTCGACCTCCGAGAGACGGAGCGGGCGATCAAGTACGTCAAAGACCTTTTCCAGAACAACCTGGCCCAGGCACTGAACCTGACACGCGTCACAGCGCCTCTCATCGTGCTCAATGGCACTGGCGTCAACGACCACTTGTCGGGAATCGAACAGCCGGTGCGCTTTGCGGTGAAGGATATCGGCGCGAATGCCGAAATCGTGCAATCCTTGGCCAAGTGGAAGAGGCTGGCCCTGGGGGAGTACGGGTTCCAACACGGCGAGGGATTGTACACCGATATGAACGCCCTTCGACCGGACGAAGTATTGGATAACCTGCATTCCATCTATGTCGATCAATGGGATTGGGAGAGGGTAATTCACCGCGAAGAGCGCTGTATACCTTTCCTGCAATCGATCGTCCGGCGCATTTACCAGGTCATTGTGGCGACGGAGCGCGCCATGTGCCAGCGATATCACCAGGTGCCTGGTCCCTACCTGCCGGAAGAGATCACCTTTGTGCACAGCGAGGATCTGGATACGATGTACCCAGGGCTCTCGCCTCGAGAGCGCGAGAACGCCATCTGCAGGGACAAGGGGGCGGTGTTCGTCATCGGCATCGGAGCTCCCCTGGCGAATGGCCAGCCGCACGACCAGCGAGCGGCGGACTATGACGACTGGATCACCGAGACAGGCGGCGGGAAGAGGGGCCTGAACGGGGATATCCTGGTTTGGTACCCCGTGCTGAACTGCGCTTTCGAGCTATCGTCGATGGGCATTCGGGTGGATGCCGAGTCTCTGGCGAAGCAACTGGAGATCAGGAATGAGCAGTTCAAGAGAGAGCTCTATTTCCACCAGCGGCTGCTGCAGGAACAACTGCCACTGACCATTGGCGGGGGCATCGGGCAGTCGCGCCTGTGCATGTTCTACCTACGCAAGGCCCATGTGGGGGAAGTGCAGGCCAGCGTGTGGCCCGCGGAGCTCGGAAAGACATGCCGCGAAAAGGGCATCTTTCTGCTCTAGAGGCGTGGTGACCAGCGACTCAAGGGAGGCGACAATGAACGAGAAAAGCACGGCGGCATTGGGAGCCATTCGCTTTCAACGCGACATCCCGATCATTCACCAAGTCGACGTCTTGGTCATTGGGGGCGGCCCGGCTGGGATCGGCGCAGCGGTGGCCGCCGCGCGAGGTGGGGCCCGCACGGCCCTGGTGGAGAAGAATGGCGTGCTGGGAGGCGCAGCCACGTCGGGCCTGGTCGGGCCATTCATGACCTCCTTCAGCAATACGGGAGACGATACCTCGCGCCAGATCATCGGCGGCGTGTTTGAGGAGCTCGTTCGTCGCATGGAGGCCATGGGCGGCGCGATCCACCCCACGCATGTGCGGGCGGGCGGCGCCGAGACGGCGTTCCAGGTCTTTGGCCACGACCATGTGACGCCCTTTGACCCCGAAGCGCTGATTGTCGCCGCGGCCGAGATGGTGCTGCAGAGCGGAGCAGAGCTCTGGTTACATACCAGCTTTGTCGAGCCGGTGATGGACGGCACATGGGTGCGCGGCGCGATCGTGCATAGCAAGGGGGGCTTGCAGGCGATCGCGGCCCAGGTGGTGGTAGATTGCTCCGCTGACGCGGATGTAGCCTACCGGGCGGGAGTACCCACAGCCCAGGGGAGAGAACAGGACGGGCTGACCCAGCCCATGACCATGTTCTTCCGAGTTGGTCACGTGGATGACGACACAGTGCGGGCCTATGCGGCCGCGCACCCCGAAGAGACGGGCAGAATGTTTCACCACATCGTGGAAGAGGCCAAGAAGCGGGGTGAGTTTGGCATCGCGCGCGACAAGGTGGGCATCTACCACACCGGGCAAGAGGGCGTGTGGCGCGTGAACACCACCCGCATGCAGGGGCTGGATGGCACTGATGCGCGCGATCTCACGCGCGGTGAGCTGGAAGGGCGGCAGCAGGTGCAGCAGTTGATGCGATTCTTCCACCGATCGTTGCCAGGCTTTGAGCACGCCGTGCTATTGGACACGGCCGCAGAGGTGGGCGTGCGCGAGACGCGGCGCATCGTCGGAGAATATGTGCTCAGCGAAGAGGATCTGAACAGCGGGCAGCATTTTGACGATGTCATCGCACTGGCCAGCTTCCCGGTGGACCTGCATCCGGAGATCGGCGACGGGGGTGGTACGGACACGGGCCTGGCGCGGGGCTACCATACTGCACCGATCTACGAGATCCCCTATCGCTGCCTGGTCCCCCAGAAGGTGGAGCAGCTGCTGGTGGCGGGTCGCTGTCTCTCGGCCACCCGCGAGGCGCTGGCCGCCGTGCGGGTCATGCCCATCTGCTTTGCTACCGGGCAAGCAGCGGGAGCCGCGGGGGCCATCGCAGCGCTCGATGAAGTGAGTCCACGCGAGGTAGATGTGAAAAAGTTACAGACGAGATTGATCACAGAGGGCGCGATCTTGCCAGAGGTTCTCTAGTGGGAGTCCTGTGCGCTCAGTATTGCACCGGGATGTCGTCACCGCAAGACGCCGAGGCCCCAGCCCAGTTCGTCATAGGCCCCCACCAGCATGTCCTGGAGATTGGGCACGTGGCCCTCCGTACCGCCGGAAAGGGGTTGGGTGAGCAAGGACGGGAGACGGTCGTCGGCACGGGTCAGGCCACGACGCTGGTTGAGCGTACGCTTGAGCGCGAGGATGCGCCTACCCGCAGCAAGGAGGTCCTCACCCTGCCAACCCCAACCGGTCGCCGCGTTCAGAGCGCGCAACAGGAGGTCTACCCCAGGGTTCTGGAACTGGCAGAGCGTGAGGGCATTGTAGACTGATCGCCAGACCTGTTGGCGCGCGGCAATGCGTCCCTTTTCCTCGGTATCTTCGAAGCGGTCCCCAGGAAGGATGCCCAGCTCCATGGCGGGCCCTTGTCCCGTATCCACGCCGTACATATCCCCCTGCATGTGACAAGCCCCGCGCGGTGATAGAGCATACGTGACGGCCATGCCGCTAAAGGCACGGGGATCATGCATGGGAACCTCGAGGCGGTTGACTGTGACGGCCAGGTCGGGCACGCCATAGTGTCGGGCCAGCGCTGAGCTCCCCTCGGCCAGGAGCGCGGCGAACCCCTCCCGGCGGGCGATCATCGGAATCAGGTGGTGGGCGATGGTTGGGTCCCCATAGCGCATCGGCAGGCCATCCGTGTCCGCAGAACTCAGAATGCCGCGCTCGAATAGCTCGCAAGCCAAGGCGATCGTGGCACCCGTGCTGATGGTATCCAGGCCATACAGGTTGCACAGATGCCCAGCGTAGATCACCGCCTCCAGGTCATTGACTTGCATCAGCGAGCCAAAGGCGCCTAGCGTTTCGTATTCGGGGCCATCTACCTTGGGCGCGCCAAAGCGCGGCGCGCGCGTCTCGCGACCGCAGGCGATGGGACAGTGGTAGCAGCCTATATTGCGATTCTGGTAACGCTCAGCCAGCAGCACGCCCGAAAGGTCTCCCCCCGGCTCCCACTCGCCCTGCTGATAGTAGCGGATGGGCATATCACCGTACATGAGAGCCATATCCACATAGCCCGCCGTGCCGGCCATGCGTAGTGCGATAGCCGCCATGTCCTCTTTGCCGTTAACCAAGATGTCGCGCACGGCAGCCTGAAATGCCTGTGGATCAGCCAGAGGGATGGCGGCAGCTCCGCGGACGGCGGCGCCGCACGCGGCAATCGCCTTGAGCTTCTTGGAGCCCATGACAGCGCCCAGGCCCGTGCGTCCGGCCACGCGGCCATGGTCGTTTACGATGGCGGCCATCTTGGCCAGGTGCTCCCCCGCAGGACCGATGCAGGCCACCCGCGCTTTGGGCTGGTTGAGAGCCCGGCGAGCCTGGTCCTGCGTAGCATAGGTATCCAGCCCCCACAACGCTGAGGCGTCGTGCAGCTGAGCCTGGCCATCGACGATGGAGAGCCACATGGGGCGGTCGGCGCACCCGGTAATGAGGATACCGTCGTAACCAGCAAAGCGCAGCTCGGGCCCGAAAAATCCACCCGAGTTGGCCTCGCCCCACAGGCCAGTGAGCGGAGAGAGAGCGCAGACGCTATAGCGTCCGGCGGAGGGCATGTTCGTGCCCACCAGGGGTCCGGTCATGAAGAGCAGGGGGTTGTCGGGGGCCAGGGGTTCGGTGTCTGCCGTCACTCGATCAGCGATATATCGCGCACCCAGGCCGCTGCCGCCGATGTAGGCGCGCAGATCCGCCTCGTCCAACGGCTCGTCCCACAATCGACCCGCGGAGAGATCCACAACTAGGATACGACCCAGGTAACCGTTCATAGCAACTCCCTCCAAACGATAAAACGATGACCAGAAACCAAAGCGTCTCGGGAGCCCCCTTGCGGGACACCTGGTGCGAGCCGGTCACGAGAACGATACGTGGTCAGCGGGCTAAAAGTCGATCGAGCGGCCCTCATAGGCGGCCAAGAAGAGCTGGCTCAGTTCCTCGTAGGAGGGACTGCGACATGCCGTAACCATCTGGGTGTCATTGAAAGCGTCATCGACGAGCTTGGCCAGCTGCGCTTCGTAAGCGGCCAGGGGGACGCCCACATCGGCCACCTTGGCGGGGTTGCCAATCTGCAGCGCCAGGGCGCGGACCCATTCGGCCAGGGCGCGGGCGCCACCCTCGCCCGCAGAGGAGGAGCAGCCGATGAAGGCAGCCAGGTCAGCGAACCGCTCGGGGGCTTGGCGCGCCATGAACTCGATGCTGTAGGGCAAAAAGAGCGCGACGGCCCTGCCGTGGGGCACGTGAAAGATGGCGCCCAGGGCGTGGCCCATGGCGTGGGCTAATGAAGCCATGGCGTTTCCAAACCCAAGGCCCGCGCAGGTGGCGGCGTTGGCCAGCCTCTCTCGCGCCTCCATGTCGGAGCCATCTGCCACAGCTCGCGGGAGAAAAGAAAAGACGCTGCGGATCGCCTTCAGGCAGAGGCCATCGGTGAGGTCCGTGTGCCACGAACAAGTGTAGCCTTCGATAGCGTGCGTCAGTGCATCCAACCCCGTATCTGCGGTGAGGCGGGGCGGCATACCTGCGGCCATGAGGGGATCCACGATAGCCAGGTCCGCGACGTTTTCACGATTGCCAAGGCCCATCTTGCGCTTTTCCGCGCGATCGGTGAGCACGATGGCCCAGGTCACCTCGGCGCCAGTACCACTGGTGGTAGGGATGGTGATGAGGCGCGCTTTGTGGCGCAGGTCGAGCCGTATAAAGGGGTTGATGGCTGCCGGCTCCAGGTCCGGCCGCTCGTAGAGCACCCAGATGGCCTTGGCGGCGTCCATCGGTGATCCACCCCCCAGGCCAATGATCCAGTCGGGTTGGGTAGATTCCGCTACCTGTGCCCCACAGAGCACCGTCTCGACGCTGGGATCAGACTCGACCGCATCAAAGATGGACACCTGCAGACCGGCCTTGTTGAGGTGCCCTGTCACGCGCTCCAGAAGACCCAACTGCACCAGCGCCGCATCGGTCACAATCAGCGCGCGACGCCCTTGCAGGTCGTCCAAAGAATCTAGGGCGCCCTCGCCAAAGACCACCTGAGGCGAGACGAAATACCACATCTTCTCACCTCCCCTGCGAAAGGACGCCGCTCACTTCTGCTCCGGGGCCGCGCCAAAATCGGTGGGAACAAGCGTACAGCAGGAAACGATCTCCTTGGCTGCCTTGGGATAGCGCATAACCTTCATCATGTTCCCCTGCAGCTTGAGCTGGCGGGTCATCATCCCCTGAATAGGATCCAGCTTGCCCTCAACGACCCGCTTCCAGGTGCTAAAGGGAGCGGAGAGGATGAAAGCCGCCTTGGCCTCATCCGCGCCGGCCAATTGGCGAGCTGAGGGGCTCTTGCCATGGTAGAGGTCCAGGTAGAGATAGGCCGTCTCCGAAAGCGCCGAATCAGCCTCGATGATGAATACGAAATCCCCTTCCCAGTCTTTGGCTGATCGCTCGTAAGACTCGCTGGCATTGAGTTGGGCGCTCAGTTCCTTGATCCATCCGTCAGAGGGCATTCGGTGGGCCACGCTGCAGACTCCTTTCAAGATGTTGAGGGTCAGGAAAACCCTGGGCGAAGCGTCGACCAAATTGCGCTTGGGGCGGACGTCAATAACACAACCCCAGCGCCTCTTGGACGTTTCCGGATATACAGGGCGCCTGCATACCCGGAGAGAACCACTCTCACCTGGTGAGTGGCTCACCGTAATGATCGGCAGAAAAGATCTCCTCCCAGGGCTTGCGCTCGCGAGCGGCCGGCGAGACGGCCGGAACGCCGAGCGGCGTGCAGGCCACCACGTCCATATCGGCGGGTATGCCGCAGACATCCTTGACCTTTGCTGGGTCAAAGGCGCCGATCCAACAGGTGCCATAGCCCAAGCTGCGAGCAGCGAGAACCATGGTTTGCAGGCCAATGGCCACATCGACGCGATACCACTTGTTGCTCAGCTGGGGAGCGCCCACAGCGACAACGATACAGTCAGCGTCGGCCAGCCACATCTGATCGTTGCAGGCATGGGCCACGCGCTGCTTCTGCTGCGGATCTCTGACCACGATAAAGTGCCACGGCTGGCGATTGGCCGCCGAAGGAGCCTGGCGCATGGCCTCCAGGATTTGCTTGAGGTGGTCGTCGGGGATGCGTTCGTTTTTGTATTGGCGGATGCTGCGTCGCTCGAGAATCGTTTGCAGGGTATCCATATGGTCCGTCTCCTTTGTTCAATCCAGTGAAAGTGTAGATGATGCCAGCGGGTGAATAACCCGCAACCCCAGATGCTCCTCGAAAGGATCAAAGTCCTGGTCTGAGTGCAAGAGATCGTGGCCTTGCTCAATGCAATACGTGGCGATGAAGCAGTCGACCGTCTTGCGAACAGTGATACCTCGCTTTCTGAGATAGCGATAGTTGAGAGCACTCTGCAGAGCGAGGGACGGGCTGAGCAAAGCAGCCACTTCGAATCTAGTCAGTGCGTCGCGTGCCTGCTCAAAGTCACGGTCGCTTCTGAAGCCTTGCAGAACCTCGGCCAGGATGATATCGCCAACCAAGACAAATCGCTGCGACAGAATCATATCAAGATAGTCGGTGTACGGGGTAGAGACTCCATTAAAGTAGTCGATCCATATTGTGGAATCAACCAAGATCATGGAAACGCGACTCCCTCAGTGTTTGCAGGTCGCCTTCCCAATGCAGTTTCCCGCGTAGCTCACGTATCCGCTCCTGCTCACGCAACCGAACGAGGACGCATAAGGCTTCTTGGACCAACTCGCGTTTCGTCTTTATGCCTGTAAGCCGCTTGGCTCGTTCCACAAGCTCATCGTTTAGTACAATATTAGTTCTCATAGCACATCTCCTGGGTAGCGGGATGTGTATATATTAGCACAGATGTGTGTATATCACAATAATCGTTCATGGTGGAGCTCCGAAGCGACACTGCCGGGCAACTCCAGTTTCGCAAGCTCTTGGCGGATCTCCTCGCGCTCGGCGAGTGCAGCGCGCAGCGGGCCGGCGAACTCGACATCCCAGCGATCGGCCATACGCTCGAGATCATCCAGGTGAGTCTGCAAAGGGGTAAGCAGCTCTGCCCGGATAGAGTCCAAGAGTCCGCCCTGTAGCCCTTGGCCCTCGGTCGTGCCCGGCCCATCGCTCTGCAAGGGCGCCAAGAGGCGCTCCCGCGTTTCGGCCAGTAGTGAGGGCAACGATGCGGCCAGATCGGTCAAACGGTCCGTGGCGGTGAGCGCTCGAGCGCCGATCCCAAACGGAATCTTGCTGATGAGCCAGGTCATAAAGCCCGACACCGCCTCGCGCAGGGGATCCGTACGCTTGAGTACTTCATTGAGTATCTGCCGCACGCCCTCTAGCCGGGTGTCGAAATCGCCCATCAGGCGGCCCACGAGCTCGGCGGCGCTGCGCAGATCGGCAAGCCCTTGCTGGAAACGCTCGATGACATCTCCGGAGGTGGTCACGCTCCGCCGAAAGACCTGCAATCCGGAGCGCATGGCCCCCCAGAAGCGGTCATAGATGTCAAGGAAGAAGGTGATCAAGCGATCCAGGCCAA
>CAYQDH010000003.1:18812-41010 GCA_964416075.1 uncultured Anaerolineales bacterium
CCAAGGCGATCCATCGCGCGATAGAGGGCCAGTTGCTGTTCCAGGCGGGTCACGCGAGCCTGCCATTCGCCACGAATCGCCTCGAGCTGGCCCTCGTACGAGGCCACCACGTCGGCCCTTTCGGCGTCGGCGGTCTGTTGGGCGAGCTGATGCGTGACTAGGCCAGTGGCCGCATTACTGCCTACCAGGGCTGCCCCACCCACGAGGCCCAGGGTGAGAAAACGCCGGCGCGAGACCGCGCCGGAAGAGATGGGTTCATCTGCTGGCCCACCTTGCGGCGGGGCCTGAAGGGGTTCCTCTTGGGACATGCGCACTAGCACCTTTCTACAACAATTCGATAACAAACATATCATAGGCGGCAAGGAGCGCAAAGGCAAGGAGCGAGAATTACCATCAGATCCGGAAGAAGGCGACGCAGGATGCCTCGGCCCCACAAAAGGACAACTGGCGACGGGCTTGTACCTATGAGGCAGTAACTGGGCGCCCCAATATCTTGGCCAAGCGCTGCAACTGCTCGCGCAACGGCTCTGGCTCGCGAAAGTACTCCAGGGAGACCGCTCTTGGCTCTGTACGCTCCAGCGCCCACTCTAGTAGCGCATAGTCCACATCCTGCATGGGCATGTGGGCATCGATCAGGTTGTCATCGCTAAAGTGCACGATATGGGTCACGCTGGCAGCGTTGTCGATGACCAGTTCTCGCCGACGTTGGTCGAGCTCATTACAGGGGCGAGGGCCGCTGAGATGAATCTCCACGGTACGCTGCAGTGGCAACTGGGAAAGGTAGTTGTGTATCTCGATACCCAACACGTCAGCGCTAGAGCGAGCATGAGCGATATCCAGGAGCAGGTCGCAACCGGTAGCCTCGATCACCTCAGCCACAAAGCTGGGCTCACATACGAACATGTGGGCCAGGTTTGGGAACAGCGGAATGTTCTCCAGCAAAAGGGGGACGGGTAACTGCGCAGCCAGAGCGCGGCCATTACGCACAATGTTGGCCAAAGCCACCTCCCGGGGCAAGAGCGCTGAAACGGGTTGGGTGATCAGGGCGGAATCCAGGTCAGCATCGGCGACACTGAACCCAATATGCTCCGAGGTCCAGGGAGTGCCCGTCAGGGCGATCCAACCGCAGATACGCTGCACCATTTCGGCAGAGGGGAGAACATGGCTGCTCAGCGTGTCATCAAGGTGCAGCATCAGGGGCCAATCACGAGCCAAGTCGGCTACAGCCTGCTGCCCCATAAAGGGACCCACCTTGAGGTAATCCACGAGCGGTGCACCCCCCTGGTTGAGAAGCGCCATCATCGCATCGGTACCATTGGCGCCCAACAGGGGTCGCGATGCAAAGGGCGGCCAGGGGTGGGCAGGCAGCCACATCGTCTCACTATGTAAAGTCAAACCGATTGCTCCTGAGCAAGCTAGCCCTTACGGGGCGAGCCATCCTAACACGACACGGGCAGGATGTCAAAGACGCGACACTCCCCGCATCGTGTCGCCCTCCCACCCAAGCGCCGGATCGTTGGTGCGCCCGAATGAGCCGCCGGGGCGCCCGTATTCCAGGCCCAGCGCGGTGTGGAGATTGAGCCCGAGCATGTCGCCGGACTAGATCCCCAGCGTGGAGCACACAGCGGCGCAGGGGCGCGCAGGCAAGGCCGCGGCAAAGGCGGCCAATGTCGGGCCATCGATCGCCTTGTTGATGGTGTGAGGGCTGGTTACGGACATGGCGGCGACGAGGGTGCCCAACTCTTGCGCCTCGGATAGGACGAGGCCGGCGGCCAAGCCAACCAGCGTACCGGCCAGGTGGGCGTCACCAGCCCCAGCGGTGCCCGCCACGGGCACGTTGTGCGCGGGGACATGGTGGAGATGGCGGCCGTCCCAGGTCCAGCTTCCCTCGCAACCCATGGTGATGGATAGCGTGATGGATGGGCACGCCTCCATGGCAACAGAGATAGCAGCCTTGACAATATCCTGGACCGGCCGTTCCGCAGAGATGGCTGCCAGCGCGGCCGCTTCATCGCGATTGGCCGCCAACAGGTCCACCTGAGCCAACAGGCCGGAATCTCGCGCCTCCACCACCTCCTCGGACGTGAAAGAGGCCGCCCGATACAGGCCGTAACACGTGGCCAGGTCCAGGAGGCGGGCGCGCGACGCCATGGGCACCTCCGGCATGCACAAAGCCATGCCGGGGATCGCCGAACCTGCGCCCAGGGCGGCCAGGTCCGGCTCGGCACGGGAGACCCAGGCCGGGTCCACCCTCGCGGAGGCAGAGTCGGCGGTGGTCAGGTTACCGCCGCTGCCATCGGGGTACAGGAAGCAGATCGAAAAAAGGGTGTTCGGGCCATACTCTACACCCACATGGCGGAGGTCAAGGCCTGCCGCAGCCATCTCCTGCAACATGCGGCGGCCAGGCTCATCGTCGCCCACCTTGCCGATGGGCAGAACGGGAAAGTCGGCGCCCAATAGGGTGCCCACATAGTGGGCCACGATGTGCAGCTTGCAGTAATCCTGGCGATCCAGGATTTGCCCGCTGCGGCTCTCTTCGCGCCCCAAGGTGTGGTTGCCGTGCAGGGCGAAGAACATCCCGGAGCCGATACCGCCTGTGCCGATCAACCCGCGATAGCGCAAGCGTGCGGGGTCCACTAATAGAGACTGCATAGCCTACTCCTCGGCGTCGAATCCGAAATCCCATTCGGGATGTTCACTGATGGGATGCCTGGCCGTCTCGACGGTGGCGGTCAGCAGGGCATCAGGATGCTCCTGCAGCAAGGTGAAGGGATATTCGGCGGTTACTGGCCCAAAGAGCGCCACACGAAGGGCCGTCTGCTTCCACGCACCCGTGTCGCTGAACAGCCGCACCTTCTTGGACAAGAGACACTCGCTGACGCCCAAGGTGACCGACATGGGCGGGACGAACTGGTAGGCTGACCCAAAGGTGCGTTGAGCCAGAGCGATGATGGTGTCAAGGTTGTTCTCTTGGATACGAACGGTGGAACGCCGCACATCATCCACGGTGACGTGGCTAAAGGGATGGCGGCGCGCTTGGTTATAGGCAAAGTGACCATCCTGTCCCCATCCCCCGTAGGTGATGTCGATCGGCGCCGATCGGACAGCCTCTCGCACCTGGTCGACGTTCTTCGCATTCAGCCAGACGCGCTGCGTCTCCGGGACCGCCAGGGCGGGATCGATGGGTGCGTAAAAGTGCTGTTCCATAAAGCCCCGGAAGCTATAGGGATGGCCACGAGGCAACTCACGGCCTTGCCAATCCAAACACTCGTCCATATGAAAAACGACCAGGTCGCGCAGGTTAACCCGCTCGCGATTGACCAGGTCCGTGAACGGTTTGTACCAACAGGTGGGACCACAGGGGATAATCGCGCGGGTGACCTCTCGCGCCGCGTTGTGCTGGCGAATCTCATCCACCAACTCGCGTGCCATGAGTTGGCCCATCTGCGCCGAATCGTGCACCAAGCGAAAGGGGAGTCGGCGCCGGGGGTGCGTCTCCAGTTGGTCATAGGGCACTACACACCAATCATAGAGATCTCGAGGGGTGATAGATACCATGCTTCCTCTCCATTTCAGGGCGCACCCCTGGCGCGCCGGGAGCGGCATGCCAGGGGTGCGCGCCAGATGCTAGTGTCGAAAGCGCTCCAACAACGCTCGGCGCGTCTCCAGCCGCCACTGCTCTGCTTTGGGGAAATCCGCAAAGCTGTGCAGCGGGGCGAGGAGCGGGTCGTCTCGCGAGATGTCCAGTGTCTGCAGCAGGGCGTAATCCTGCAGACTCTCGCCAAAGACCTCCCAACGCAAGGAGTCGATGGGGCCTTCGGGGCCGGGGTAGACCTCAAAGGTGTCGCCATAGGCCCAACCCTTGTCCCAGCGGAGACCATCCTGCACCGTATAGGGGTCGATCAAGGTGCGTGTCTGGGAGCGATACCAGTAGTTGTAGCCCCAGTGCAAGAAGCCGCCCAGGGGCCAGCGATAGAAGAGCAAGCCGTGCATGGAAATCTTGGGCAGGGGCGTATCCATCAAGCGGTTCAAATAGATATCGCGCGGGCCACAACAGTAGTAACACCAGCAGGGGATTCCCTCACGAACAAAGTCCAGCGCCGTGCGGATGCTGGGGATGGGCATATCGGTCAGTTTCTGGCGGCCAAACTCGATCTCGGTGAGGGCATCCATGGTCTTCATCCAGGGAGCCAATTCGGCGAGCAGAGCTCGACAACGACGATATTGGGCCAGGTGTTCCTCGCCGTGTGGCTCGTCGGAAACGTGGAAGAAGGAGCAGTCGACGATCCCCTCCTGCTCGATAAAGCGACGCAGCTCGGGCAAGTATTGCGCTAGGAAGAGACGATAGGTCTCAGAGGTAGCCTCGGTGGCCGGATCCCAGAGGAGACGCTCGTCCTGGCCCTGGTCCTCATAGATGCGTATGGCGTACTTGCTACCCCATTGGACGAAAAAGTGGGTCCACTCGAAATGGGTAATTCCGCTCGCCCGAGCCAGGTCGATGTAACGCTTGACGTCGCGCCAGTCAAAGCTGTAGGTGTGCGGCGCCGTGCGTTGCACGCGCAGGAGCTGGCTGGGGCGCTTGACACCGTCTAGCGGTGGGGTAAAGACCGGCACATACAGGATGTCCTGGCCGTGTTCGGCCACATCGCGCATGTAGCGGCCCAGGATGGTCCAGAATCGTTCATCGAAATGATCCGTCTTGTACCAATCCAGGAGGGCGTCGATGTAGAACCAGTGGGTGATGTGGAAATCGCGTCGCGGCTTGAGAGCCACATCGTACAAGCGCACGCGTGCATTGTGGATGATCGGCTTGCCCTTGTCGGGGGAGAGGGTCATGGAAACCACGTGGTCGCCCCATCGGGCATCGGGGCCGGGCTTGAGCGTCACCCAGAAGGCATGCGTCTCACCATCGGGGAGGAGCAGGGAATCCTCATCATAGAGAGGATCAGGCACATAGCCAGGGATACAGCCGAGACCCTCGATATCCGCGCCATCTTGAAGCAAAGGGGTATTGTGGTGCAGCATGGGCACATAGCCCACCCTGCGCACGCGGGCAACCCAATCCCTGGGCGCTGCAACCTGGATGCTGACACGCTGGGCGGGCTCGCCCTCCAGGCGCATCACAACCTGGAAGCTCACCTGCTCGTTTATGGCCGCATCGAGAGCCAGCGGCTGGGGCTGCTGAGCGGGCGACAAAGGATAGTGGCGCACTCGCGAGGTGGATAGCCACGAATAGAGGGTCATAGTCTGTCATCCTTTCCGGTTTTATCAGGTATCAATTCTCATCCTCGGCATCTCAACGGAAACGGGCATTTCATGCGCTGGGCAAGTGGGCTCAGCGCAGATGCATGAAACCAATTGTACAGATTAACCGCTCATCGATGCAAAGGCAAGTGAATGGCCCATCGCGATGATTTGAGCAAGCGATGGAATTGACGAAGGGAGTATCGTATAGTACGATTCGATGAACTTGCAATTTCAAGGCGCAGAGGGGTCGAGATGAAGGGACAAATTCCGGTTCTGATGGTCGAGGGGCAGGGCCTGGCGGAGGCATGGGAGCGATCGCTCATCAGCTTGTACCGAGATGGCTGTGATATAGCCACCGAGTACGACAAGCCAGGCGACCCCCCGAGCAAAGATTGCACCATGACCATCGTAGTGCATGACCCTCTGGCTGAACCAATGATCCATCGGGACTTTCCAGGAGGCCTGGAAGACCTGCAGGAGTACACCCTGGAGGTGCTCGAAGGGATCAAGGACCACTGTGTGCGCAGCTCAGCCGATGATCCGGACGACACACGCTGGGAGTACACCTATCACCAGCGCCTGTTCGACTACACGGCACCTGGCGTCGAGCGTCCCTTTGACCAGATCGAGATGATCGCCGAACGACTGAGCAAGACACCCCATTCGCGCCGCGCCCAAGCCATCACTTGGAAGGTCTGGGAAGACAGCTTTTGCTACGATCCTGCTTGTTTGCAGAGCGTATGGTGTCGCCTGATCCAAGGCGATAATGAAGACTGGTATCTGAATACCAACATCCGGTTCCGATCGAACGATGCCTACAAAGCAGCCTTTATGAACATATTCGCCCTCACCCAGCTGCAACTGAAGATCGCCGAGCGCATCGGAGTACTCTCGGGTCGACAGGTGAGGCTGGGTCGCTATGTCCACCACGCGGACAGCTATCACCTCTACGGCTCCTACTTGACCGATTTTCGCGAGCGATTCCTCAGCCTCCTGCAAAAGCGCTCCTTTGAGCAGCGCACCTACCGCTATGAGGATGTACGTTCGATCATGGAGGAGGCGATTCCCGGAATCAGGGAGAAAGCAGCCGCCATGGGTCGACGATCCCCCGCAGTGTGATGCCGGGAGAGCGAGGATGGCCTATCTCCGGCCAACTTGTGCCATCACTACAGTGATAGTACAATAGGAGGTGAGGAAGCTGGAACAAGTCGGGAAGCATCTATGTGGCAAACAATAGGACATGAATGGGCGGTGGCCCTGTTACGTCGCGCTATGGAAACGGGACATCTGGCCCATGCCTATCTGTTCACCGGTCCCCCCAGTATTGGCAAAACCACGCTGGCCATTGACTTGGCCGCTGCCATCCTTTGCACAGGCGATGTGCCGCCGTGCGGCCATTGCATGTCCTGCCAGAGGATAGCGCAGGGAACGCACCCCGACGTAACCATGGTGCGACCGGACAACGGGCCGATGAACATCGGCAAGATCAAGATCGATCAGATCCGCAGCCTGCAGCGCGAACTCATGCTCTCCCCCCACCAGGGCGCCACTCAGATGGCGGCGACCAGGGGGAGGATTGCAGTGATCACCGAGTTTCAGACCGCCACGTCCGAAGCAGCCAATGCCCTGCTCAAGACGCTAGAAGAGCCCCCCGGCCATGCCAGACTCCTGTTGACGGCGACAGATGCCAGCCTCCTTCTGCCCACCATCGTTTCCCGTTGCCAGCTATTGCCGCTGCGCGCGCTATCAAGGCAGCAGGTGGAGGATTCCCTGATTGCGAGAGGGGATATCGAGGCCACGCGCGCTCGTTTGATCGCCAGACTAGCGGCGGGACGCATGGGCTGGGCCATCGGCGCCGCAGAGGATCCCTCGGTTTTGGCCCAACGGCAGCAACAACTGGAAGCGTTGCAGAAGCTATTGAGAGAGGGGCCAGCCGCCAGAATTCAGGCAGCCGAGCGTCTGGGCAAGAGGCAGGATCTGGATGATATCATGCAACTATGGCAGACTTGGTGGCGCGATGTGGCTGTCGTGGCCAGTGGGTGTGAAGAACTGGTGGTGAATCTCGACTATCTGGAAGCGCTCCAGCGCCAGGCGCGACAGCACGGGCTGGAGCAAGCCCATGGCGCTCTGCGTGGGATCGAGTCCGCGCAACAGCGAATCGAACAAAATGTGAACCCTCGCCTGGCCCTGGAGGCACTACTGTTGAGTTGGGGCCGGGTTAGCTGGGATGGCCACTCGCTGGCCGCATAAATCAGAAAGGACTTACGGCTGCCATGCCGATTGTCTGTGGTGTCAAATTCAAGGGAACGTGCAAAGCCTACTACTTTTCTCCCGGCGATGTGGCCGATCTAAAGATCAACGATTACGTGGTCGTGGAGACGAGCCGAGGCAAAGAGATGGGTTTGGTCACTTTGCCGCTGCGCGAAGTCGACGACAAAAAGATCGTCGGACAACTCAAGCCCATCACACGACGGGCCACGCCCATAGATTTGCTGGATGCCCAGAGCTTTCAGCGTCAGGAGGCCCAGGCTCTGGCAACATGCAGAGAGCATGCGGAACACGCGAACTTGCCGATGAAGGTTGTCGATGCAGAGTACAATTTCGATGGCTCACGGCTGACATTTTACTTTGCGGCGGAGGATCGGGTCGATTTTCGCGACTTGGTCCGCGATCTGGCCCACATTTTCAAGACGCGTATTGAGCTGCGACAGATCGGTGTGCGCGACGAAGCCAAAATCCTGGGAGGCCTGGGGAGATGCGGACGGGCCTTATGCTGCGCCACGTGGCTTTCCGAGTTCTACCCGGTGTCTATTCGCATGGCCAAAGCGCAGGATTTGCCGCTGAGCCCCGAAGAGATCTCGGGCCAATGTGGCCGGCTGCTATGCTGCCTGGGCTACGAGAATACCTATTACCAGGAGATCAAGGGTCGATTCCCCAAGGTCGGCAAGCTGTTGCAGACTCCGCTGGGCACCGGCAAGGTGATCAAAGTCAGTGTCTTGAGGGAGACCGTCACCGTGCTTTTTGACGACGGGTCGACGGCCGAGTTCACGGCGGATCAGGCATCCGGCGCGGCACCCATCGAGCCCCCGAAAGACGCTACGTTGGATGACGAGGACGACTATGAGCCCGCGCCGAACCTCACGCCACAATGGGAGAGGACTTCACTGTCCTTCGCTGGAGCAGCCGCGAGGACGGACCGAGTGGAACAACGAGACGCAGAGAAAGCGGCAGAACCGAGCACTGAAGAAAGCGCGGTAGAGCAAAACGAGGGCGCCAGCAAGTCGCGCTCCCATAGGCGCCGTCGGAGAAAACCGTCCAGTGGACAGGGCAACGAGGCAGCACCCGGCCAACCTCCTCGCCCAGGGGGTGAGGCCAGGGGAGGGGAGGCACCGCAAGGGCAAGATAGGCCAGCCTCCAAACGACGTAGGCGACGGAAACCTGCGAACAGCAGCGGCTCGGGAGCAGGAGCAACGGCGGGTGCGATCCCGTCGCAGGAAGCCACAGATCAATCGGCAGGACCTGCGAAGCGACGCCCCTCACGTGCGCGGCGTCGCGGACCCCGCCCGCAGAATCCGACGCCGCCCGCTGAGTGACCTTGTCGCAATCGGATCAGTGACCCGGGCCAGAAATGGGGAACGAACGGGTGACCCCGGAGGAGATCCCTAACGCTCCTCCGGGGTTTGTGTTTCTGTGTCCAGGATAACGGCGACAAGCACGAACCAAGTTGTCGTGGACAATCGCTGAAGCAAGTAGTAGAATCGCCCTGCAAGTATATCTCGCTAGGAGCAGACCATGATCGTCACAGAGATCGAAAGTTTTGTGTGTAAGGTGCCTGTGGGGGAGAAAGCCGCGGCACACGGAGTACGGCCCGAGATCGGCGTAACGCGCGTCAAGACCGACGCGGGTATCATCGGGTACGAGTTCTATACGACGCCCGCTCGTTACCTGGAATTGGCGCGACGGCTTGTCGTTGGGCAAGATCCGCATCACGTGGAGCGTTTTCTCAAGGAAGGGCTGGAGCGCTGCCCGGCTGTGGAGACGGCGCTGTGGGACATCATCGGCAAGGCCGCGGGCGCGCCCATTAAAAACCTGATGGGCGGCGATAAGGATCGCATTGCCTGCTACCTCACTTGTGTCTGGCCGGGCCCGGCCGACCAATCGGGGGTTACCTACGAGACACAGGCAGAACATCTCAAGTACTACCAGGATCACGGGTTCAAGGCGGCCAAGATACGTTCGTTCCGCCGGCCCATCACCGCCGACGCTGACGCGGTGGCTACTATACGCGATCGAGTGGGCGGGAAAGACCAGTTCCAGATTATGATAGACCGCACCGGGCAGTATTCAGGCACGGTATGGACGCTGGACGAGGCGATCATCATGGCTCGGCGCTATGAAGATGTGGAAGTGACCTGGCTGGAAGAGCCCATGGTTCGAGGCGATGTATACGACCACGCCCGGCTGCGCGCCTCCGTGGATATGCTCATCACCGGTGGGGAAGGAGACCGTGGCCTAAGCCCGTTCGCCCGGTACCTGGAAGAGGGCTCGTTCGACATCGTACAACCCGAGCCACGCAACTGTGGTGGCCTGCTCATGACCAAAAAGATCGCGGCGATGGCCGAGGGTTTTGGCATCGATTGTGTGCCGCACGGCACCCACGGCCTGATGCTGGCTGCACGCCTGCAAATCGAGGGGGCCCTGCCCAGTTGCTGGATCGAAGAAGTGGCCCTGGTGAACCCACCCCTGCTGCCATGGGAGCAATGGGAGCACTGTTTGGCCCTGGTGAACCAGAAAGAGCTGTTTGAGGTCGAGGCCGGGGACCTGATCATCCCTGATCGTCCCGGCATCGGCATCGACGTCAATGATGCGGCTATCGACCGCTACCGCGTCAGCTGACCTGTCAGCATACAGGGACGCCGCTCTCGGGAGGCACACTTGGTGCCTCCCGAGAGCGGCGGGCAGTAGACCGTGGCCTAGCGCGATCTCACGCGCTCTCGTCTTCGAGAAACAATAGGTCAGCCTGTACCCCGTAACGATCCCACAGCCGGCGCATGATCACCTCCGAATCACAGTCCACGCCCTGGCCATGGAAATATTGGCAGACACGAAGGACATCGCGGGCGAGAATGGCGCGAGCGGAGCGGTTGATATGGATGTCGATAACCTGCGGAAAGTCGATCAAGTAGATCGCGCCTTCCCAATACAAGATGTTGTAAGCCGATAGGTCCGCATGCACCAACCCCTGTGATAGCATGAGCTCGATATTCCGCAATGTTTCGTCAAACAGGGCACGAGCTTCGCGCGGCCCGAGGGAAATCTCGTGCAAGGTGGGTGCGGCGCGACTGGCATCCCCGACATAGGCCATCAGCACGCTGTTCGGGTTGACGGCCACTGGCCGGGGCACGGCGGCGCCGGCGTTATACAGTCGACGCAAGGTCACGAACTCGTAGCCCAGCCACGACATATGGCTGACAAGCTGGCCAAAGTTGGTCTTTTTCTCGATAGCCAGCATGACGCGGCGCTCCCGCTTCTTGACCACCCGCCCACTATCCTGCAATGTCTCGCGGCCCTGGCGGTAGAGGCTATCGTTGCGCAGATTGCGCAGCATGCGGGGGCGATAGATTTTGGCCGCCAGAAATTCCAGCCCCGTGGCCGGATGCGCGGCACAGCGATAGACGCTGGCTTCTTTGCCTCCTTTGGCCAGAGCGAGAACGTCGGTGATCAGCCCCTGTTCGTAGAAACTGCGCAGTGAAGAGAGCAGCCAGCCCGCTTCAAAGCGAGAAGGATGATAGGTGGTCTCAAAGCCGGCCTCCAATTCCTCTGGCTCGGCCAGTTGTGAGACGGTCTCCCGTAGGGTGACGCGAAGGGGCTGAACGACGGGTTTGAGCTTACGTCGTGCCTGCCTGTCAACACGAAGGGGATCATAGAGATCCTCATATTCTTCATAGCTGAGGCCGCTCCCGCGGTCTACAGCAGCGTCATCGGTGCCAAAGTGTTCCAGATCGTTTTCCGTCAAGTGTGTTCCCTTTCGGTAAACCTGGCTGGCCCGCGGCCCGAGACAGAAAAAGGCCACGGGAAAAAGGATAGCCCCGTGGCCCCGGTGCGCAAGAGTCAACGCCCCACAGCAGGGCGCCTAATACTCACACACAAGAAAAGGCCACGGTTTTTTGTGCACCCGTGGCCTCGCGCAATGCGGAAAGAGAAGCGCGCTAGGACAACTCCAACGGGTGCATAGTATCGGAAACGACAGAGTATCGTCTTGCCATAGTATGCACCTCCTGTGGATGAATCTTGGTATAGTATATCACGATACTGCCAGGATGTCAACCTAGTTAGTGGTGAAGGTGATTATGTCGAGTTTCGGCTCGTCCACATGACAGCAGGCTCATAGACGAGACAAGAGCGACAGGCATGTGGGCGGGGCGCATACTCTCGCAGACCGATCCGGCAGAGGCCTGCCTGGGTGAGAAGCGAACTTGACGTCATCGCCCTCGCTGCATACCATGTGCTCGGGTCGACGTTGCGTATGCTATTCACTGTGCTTTTCGGGAGGTAACGTAGAATGGGACGTGCTGCGCGGTTCAACATCGCACTGGTGGCCGTTTTGCTTTCTGCAGTCGTCCTACTGGCCCCGTGGCATGGCGCTCAAGGCGCTACCGATGTGAAAGATGGGAATAGCGTTGTCTTGCTCGAGGAAACGGTAACTGAAACTACGCCAGCTCCGACGGCCACCGAGGAACCCACAGCTACTGACGAGCCGCCCGCTACCCAGGAACCGACGCCTACTGACGAGCCGCCAGCTACCCAGGAACCCACAGCTACTGACGAGCCGCCCGCTACCGAGGAACCAACGGCCACAGAAAAGCCCACAATCAACCCGACCAATACGAGGACGCGCACACCCACCGCGACGCGCACCAAGACGCCCAAGCCCACCAAGACCCCAACACCGGGAGACGTGCCGACGGAGACGCCGGAGCCTAGCATCACCCCAGGTAACACACTCAAGATCGACGGGTATGTGTGGGGTGATCGCGACAACAACGACCAAAGAGACGACGGCGAAGGGCTACTGGGCCTGGTGGCCAAGCTGGAGCTGCAAGGCAGCTCGCCGGGCAGCGTGAGTGTACAGGAGGTGGATACGACGGACATCCACGGGTATTACCATTTCGACACCGTGGCCCCTGGCGTATACCACCTGGAGATCAGCGATCCTCAGGGCCGTCTTCCCACCCATGGAGCCACCATCGATGCTCAAGACCCGTCGATGGGCTCGATTCGAGTGAACGTACGATACGGGTGGCTCCACGCCCCCATAGTGGAGAGGCGTCCCACCCCCACACCGACGCGCACCCTCACCCCTTCGCAGACGCCGTTGTTCACACCCACAGCGACCGCTTCGCTGACACCGACTCCAGGTTCGCCCCCATGTAAGCAATGGGTTGGTGAGTGGGGAGACGAATTCAGTGACAGCGACCTGGACCTCTGGGGGGTGAAAGAGGGGGACGGCGTCGTTGAGGTGAAAAAATCGGTGCTATACCTCTACTCGGTGCCAGGCCAGTCATCGCGTTTTCCCATCCTCTGGGCTCGCCCCACGTTTCCCGAGGACAACTGGCTGTTGGAGATACGCTTCCAGTACGGCATGCCGACGGTCTATGGCACGGGCATCGGCGTGGGAACCGGGAGATACGATGGCCAGCGATACAGTTCGGATAATCCCCCGCCCGCGAACATCGAGGATGTCGTATCGTTGCACCAGAACGAGATAGAGTGGCGCATCTCACTGTGGGGCACGACCGTCTTGGCAGGGGCTGCGCCCATGCCAGGCTGGCATCTGCTCCAGGTGGAGAAACGGGGCGACCTCTATCGCCTAGGTATCGACGGCCTACTCGTCACCGAGATGACGCACGAGGGCGGGCCGCAGTCGCTCTGGCTGGGAAACCCCACCGAGCAGTACTACTGGAACCTCTGGACGCCGCTGGCTGTGGATTACGTGCGTTTGTCACGTTGTGCTGTCCCGGGGTCCGAAGCAAGATAGAGCATGGGCAGCATGCCTGGGGGCCCCGACGCCTGCGCAGTGCAGACGCCGGGGTCCCTTTTTGCATGGGCGGCTAGCGCTTACATGCCGAAAGGCAGCATGGTAGGCAGCAGCGCCGGCAGATGTTGGGCAATCTTGGTTTGTGAGGTGAGCTCCCAGAACGATGTCCTCATTTGGCGGAGAGCCAGGGTGGCAGTAATCCAGCCTTGCGTCCAGCCCGACTCGATGCTCCAGGCGCCCCAACCCAGGTCGGCGTTGCTCGCCCAATAATCCCACCGCCTATAGTCAAAGGCGCGGAACCAGGCGCCATGCAGCTCCGGATGTGCTTCAGAATGGACCTGAATGCGGCAGAGAAAAGCCGCCAGCTTGTCCTCTGCGCGACCATAGAATGGGTCCGCCGTGGCCGCACGAGCCTCGTGCAGCCCGATGAAGGCGAAATTGGTGCTGTACAGCAGATCGCAGAGCGGATCGCCATTCTGCTGTATCAGCGGCGCCTCGTTGGTGCCATACTCCTCGTTGGTCCTGGGGGGGCCATAGGATCCCTTGCCCACACCACCCACCTCCTCGCGGATGGCCCCGCAATCATCCTGCAAGGCCAGCAACTCCTGCGTGATTTTGTGGAGCCAGCTCCGATGCTCTGGCGTATCGTCTACGCGAACCAGCCACGCCAGAGGAAGGAGCATGCGGGCACGTTCCTGCTGCATCCCATTAGTCCACTGCCACGCATCCGGATAGGCAGCGATGGTCATGCGAAGGGCGGTCTTAGCTCGTTCCAAGAAAGGCGGAAAGCCGGTAGCGCGATAAGCCCATAGGAAACAGGCCCAGAGCCAGCTTTCATAGTGCGGGGCATAGTCGACCAGGGGGGTGTTCCAATAATGTCGCCAACCGCGGGCCTGCAGATCGTCATCCTCGATGCGACGCTGGCGAAAGCCCAGGGGCTGGTACGCAGGTTGGCCAGCAGGCAACGCAGCAGGGATAGGTCCCAGCGTTCCTCACGGGAGAGCGCTGCGGCGGCCATCGTGCCCAGCATAGAGCGCGCGTTATCGTCGCCATAGTAGACGCCGCCGCGGACATCTTGGGATGTCCAGCAGAGGAGGCCATAGGATGCGCTGGCCGGGTCCGCGCGAGGGCCACCGGAATGGGGAGAGTGGAAATGGACATAGTCGCTCAATTTGGCGGCCGCAGCTGCCGCATCACGATCACCCAGAACCGCGCCCGCAAAGGCCAGGGCCATGGAGGATTCGCCCATACAATCGTTGCGCACGTGATAGCGCCAATTCTGTGATCCATCGGGATGAATGGTTGAGCTGGCGCCTTCGATCATGCCACACGAGCCATCGCCGGCATGCCAATACGCGTCCGGGCCGGGGCCGGCGCCATCGGGCCATTCCTCCAGGCGACGGCGCGCTTCAGCCTCCCAGGAGGGATGAACAAGAAGCTTGGCCCGGCCAAACCAGCTCGTTCCCGCCCGCAGGGCACGATCCTCAACGTCAACCGGCAGAGGCTCCTGTGGCCCGTACATCGGGCGGACCGTCGCAGCCGCGCGTTCCGCTTCCGGAGACAGGGGCAGAGGCTGCCCCGCGCGCAGCCAGCTCAGGATGTACTGCCAGATGCCCCACCAGGAATGCGCTGGAGCGTAGCGGGCCGTGATGAACTGGCTCAGCTTGGTAGTGGCCACCAGCAGCGACCCGGGCGTGTGTTCGAAGAGGATGGGAGCGTACTGCGGGGGCAGGCCATAGAGAGCCGTCTCGAACCCAGCCACACGGGCCAAGGCCATCATAGGCGCTACGGGTGACGGGGAAAGGGGCACATAGCGGCAGCCATGTATCATCAGGATCTGCAGCCTTGGGACCAAGGGTGCAAACCCATCTGTGCACACCACGGCCCGTTCCCAGGTGACCCCGCGAGGCTCACCCACCACCAGATCGGGGAGCGACGCGGGAAACTCGACATAGAGGCGGGAGTCCTTTTCCGTGGCCGTGGCGAACCATCCGGGTTCCAGCGGACTAGGCGCGTTCGGGTAGCCGTCCGCCAGAACCAGCAGCCCAGCGCCGGAAGGAGCCGCGCGTAGCATCGCTGGCGCTGTTTCGTACCGGCGGCAGGGGATCGCCCTCTCCAGCAGTACCCGGTACAGGTCATTGTCCTCGCGGCACACAAGAAATAAGGGTTGGGATTCCATTCTCGGTCACTCCTTAAACACGAGCCTGGCCCATGGCGCCATCCACGTCCCAGGACTGCCTGAAATCAGGAGGCATAGGATGTGCAGCAGCCACATCCTGCGGCACTTGGCCCAACAACGTGTGGTAACAAGCACGCAGGCGATAGTGCTTGTAAAGGAGGTCGATCAGCAAGCGCATGCGCCTGCGTTCCTCCGGAAAGGTATAGTTATGGGTGTCAAACACGATACGAAGCAGGTTGGGTCGGGCCGGAAGGTGGTAGGAATGTCCCTCCGGCTCATCCAGATGGATGTTCAGCAGATTGGTCAACGATGGGTCCAGGCAAGCGACAAAGAGGGCAGGATCGTAAAAACTACCACCCCCATCGCGGTAAGTTTGATCACCCAGCACGGTGGGCATGACGTAGGTATTCATGCTCCAACCGGCTATGAGCGCACGGACAACTGGAGCGCCGCGCACCACCCACTCACGCCCGCCAAAGCGCATGCGCCGCCCGAGCGCCGCGGTCTGCCGCGCAAACGCGGTCTTGCGCGCCGTCATCCCCAAAAAGTCGGTGAAGCCATCTTCGCGAGCCACCGCGACGGTCATAGGCAGGTCGATGTCGTCAAAGGTGAGCCGCTCCGGCTGTGAGGAGCCGGTGTAGGCGGCCAGGCGATCGAGCAGAAACGCATCAAGCGGCCCCAGATTGGCCCAGCCCTGCCAGAACCTGGCGGGATGGGTGTTGATGGCCGCCACCTGGTTGGGCTGTAAGTGAGAGACAAAGGACTCTAGATCGGCGAGCGCATGAGAAGCGGCGGCTGTGTAGACGTCAGGTCGGCGGGGCGCCGCGACCTGCACCGCATGAAAAAAGCCATTCAGCACCCCAGCCGAGACGCCATAGATCTGGACGACCTCACCCCCCGCGCCCTCGCACGCGGAAACTACAGCACGCGTAGCGACCAGGCCGGCCAAAATGCCAGAAAAGCCCCCCGCGCCATAGATGATGTTAGTTGGCTGGCCGAACGGGAAATCGATCAACTGTCCCTGCAAAAGGTCACCAAAACGCGTCATCAGCACATCTTTGTGTTCCACAGACTGGCGCATATTGGTGATGGCCTCGGTGCTACCCACATAGGGCAGATCCACATGGCCCACGTGGGGCAAAGTCTGCACAGCAAGGGGGGTTGCAGTCTCGGGGACACGCCATGAGACAGAAGAGCGCAACTTGCTATACGCCGCATCCAGAGCATGGTGCCGTTCGATGAGATCCAGATAGTAGGAGGCGAGCAGAGCCTGGTTCCGCTCGTGTTGTGAGTGCATAATGAAAGAGGAGGTGATCCAGTTCTGTCGCCAGGGACGGATAAGGGCATGCGGTTTGGTGCGTAGGATCGGCCGACGGTCGGGCGCCTCCAGATCGGCGACGATGGCTCCGACATCCGCGATGGCCGGACGAGCATCGCGGAACCACCCTCCCGCGGAGCCTTCCCCCGCCCCTTCGGTTGGTTCAGGATCGGGCACCCAGGTTGGCGCGGTGGAAAGCATAGTGCTCAGCGCGGCGATCGTGGCATCCAGGATGGGCGCATCGCGGGGCGGGCCAACGCGCGCATAGTGGTATTGGCACTGCAGTGTCTCATCGGGCGGGCCGAAAAGGGTCAGCGTGCCATTGCGGTCCAAAGCGCAGAGATAAAGCGACACACCGAGGCTGGAGAGGAGCGGGCCCACCTGCTCCACAGGCGAACGTGGGATGCCATTTTGCCCGGCATAGCTGCACAATCGGCTGGCGAGCCAGCGCCGCAAGGGGCGCAGACCAAAAGGCCCATAGCGTGGATCCAGGTTCAGCGAACGGATATGGCGGCTGCTCGCGCGCCGCAGATAGGAGGCAAAATCGGAGAGGGCCGTCGACGCACCACCCCAATGTTCCGCATCACGCCGCGAGGCGAGGACCAACCCCGCTGCCAGCGCTACCAGAGCGCCTCCACTCAGGCCATAGAGGCGGCCGATCGGGTTGTTCTGCTGCAACAACGCCTCGGCCTTCTCTAGCTCGGCCAAGATGTGAGATAGGTCTCCCAGCTTGGCAGACTGGAAGATGACACTGTTGGGCGCCGCAGCGACACCACCCAAGGAAAGCAGCATCCCTGCGCTCACTGGGCCGCGACGGAGCCCTGACGTCGAGCGAGCTCCGCGCGCATCTGAGCATGCCGCTCACGCGTGATGGGATAGGCGCGCACCACCCAGAAACTGGCCACAAGTATCAGGGCAGGCACCAGGCTGACAAAGATGCGCAAAGCCATCAGCACGGGCGGCGGTTGACTGGGTATCGGTGCGCCGGGAACCTGGTTGATATAGCCGCTGGCTTCCAGGGTGAAATTCGACATGGCCAGGCCCAGCGAGATGCCCAATTTCTGAAGGAAGACGAAAAGGCCGTAGAAAACGCCCTCCCGGCGCTGGCCCGTCTCCAGCTCGTCCATCTCGATGACGTCGGGAACCATGCTCCAGGGAATGAGGTAGGCAATGCTCACCCCGGCGCCGGCTAGCGCAGCCAAAACGAACAGCAACGCCAACTGCCCCGGCTGGACGAAAAAGAGGAGGATCTCTACCACGATCCAGAAAGCCATGCCCAGATAATACGTGTTCTGCTTGCCCAGCCGCTGGCTGACGCGCGCCCATAGCATGAGAAAGAGAAAAGAGGAAACCTGTACCGCCAGCACCAGAGTGCCAAACTGAGCCTCAGCGCCCATCCAATACTTGACATAGAGCAGCAGGTTCGTCTGCACGAACTGGACACAGAGCCAGGAGAGGAGATAGATGATGGCCACACAGATAAAGGCGCGATTGCGTAAGGCGATGCGCACGCCCTGAAAAAAGCCTGGGCCTTGCGGTCGATCCTCCCGATAGTGAGTCTCTCGCGAAAAAGCGAAAGTGATCCAGTTGGGCACAATCAGGAAAAAAGCCCAAATGGCCGCGCTCGCCGCATAGCCGGTGTAGATGCTGCCTCCCGGCATCTCGGAGAAGATGCGCACGATGATGGTATGCAAAAAGGCCGCCAGTACGCCGCCCAGGATCGAAAAGGCAAAACGGTAGGAAGAGAGGCTGGTGCGTTCGTCATAGTCGTGGGTTAGTTCCGGGGTCAGTGAGACATAGGGTACGTTGACCGCCGTGTAGGCCGAATCCAGCAAGATAGCCACAACCAGGTAGTACCAGAACTTGGCGAAATCGCTGAGCGGCGGGACGAGCCACTGCAAAAAGAACATGACGCCGAAAGGGATGGCGGCGAAGAGCAGCCAGGGACGACGACGCCCCCAGCGTGACTTGGTGCGATCGGTAAGAGCACCGATGAGGGGATCATTGACGGCATCCCAGATCTTGACGAGCAAAAAGATGAGGCCGACCGCCGCCGGGCGGAGGCCGGCCACATCGAGCAGAAAGGCATTGAGGAAAAAGCCGTTGATGGCGGCCACGATGGCGGGCCCAAGGTCGCCCGCGCCGAAGGCAAGCTTGGTCAGGCGACCGAGTTTCTCGGAGAGAGGTTGTGCGGCCGATGTGTGCATCGCGACTCCTATGTGTGGTACGGCATGTACTATCAACGACGCGGTGTGACGTGCAACGAAACACTGGATCATGCGTCCTAGCCCGAGTCCGCGCGAGCATGGCGGGCCCAGTTAGTAGGAGTAGGGCTCATCTAGCATGTGATACTTGAGTTCTCGCTGACCGCCATAGTCTTGCTGCAGATAATAGGTCTTGAGCGGCACCCGCTCAAAACTCGCCAGAGACGTGAGCTGGGGCTGGCCATCGCCCCAACGATACACGGGAATCTCCATAGGGTTTAGCACGGTGGATAGGCCACGCTCCCTGGCGATGTGAAAGAGGCCCATGTTACCCGGCTCGTGCCCAGCCAGCCAAGTACCGATGATATCGACACGAAAGGGGTCCACGCCAAAGATGAGCAGGTTAGCCATGAAATCCTGGGCCACGCCACCGGGCCCAGGCCCCTCCAGGAAACCATTGCCGTTGCGACCGTAGATGCCCTCGATGATCGACAACCCTGGCATGGTCACCGACATAGAGTCGCACGTGCGCTGCGCCCACATCTCCATGCCGTAGCCACTGTTCCAGTCCCTGCCGGGACGGTCCCAGCGAGGGATACCGGCCTCGAGGTGCTGAGCGTGCAAATCGGCCACGTGTTCCTCCAAGTCGGGCTGGAAATCGCTGCGTATGTGAGCCGGGTGTTTGAGGGTTTCACTCACTCCTTCGCAAAAGTGCACATGGGGGCTGACACACATGCCCTGCAAGTTTTTGACCGTGAGGGTCATGCCCATGCCATGCGTCTTGAACTTGGCGATGTTCAGCAGCCAACTATCGGCCTGGTTGTACGGCGCGACATAGCCGATGCGCCTGAAAACCACCCCGTCCGGGACGTCCTTCCAGATGATCTCCTCGCCCTCTTGGAGCGTGTCAAGGCCCTGTTGGGTCATATCACGCCCACCCGGCAGATCGAAAAGGTGGATACCGGTGCGCTGGGCCATCTCGGGGTAGCCGGTGGCCGGCAGATCTCCGGCGCAATAGCCGTCTCTAAGCCAGTTGCCCTCGTGCAGGTGAATCCTATCCTCCGGGAATCCCAGGCCCTTGAGGCCATCGATGACCCCCTCTACAAAATGGACATCCGTGATGATGCCCATCCCTTGCGGTGAATTGCCTTTACCACTGGTGCAGGTGACGTTGGCCTTGATGGCCATCAGGTGAGATAGGGGGATCCCTGAGGCGCTATCCAGCACAAAGAGCTCTCGCGCCAGTTGCTGGCCCTCGTTCCGCTTGGCCGCATCGTCGGTCTTGGATTCCACGTTGGTGCGCTCGATGAAAACGGCCTCAGGGTGGGCCTGGATGAACGGATGGAGGTTAAAAAAGCGCGCATCTTGCGGCGCAGGGGTCGTCGTTTCGGAAGAAAAGGTCGGTGCGGGCGAAGCCATGGCCGTCGGCAGAGCCACTTTCTCTGTCGGCTGGATGACGGCCGTGGGCGCGACTGCCTCTGTGGCGGGCGGCGCCGAGGGCTCCGGCGGCGCCGAGAGCTCCGGCGTCACTAGAGCCTGCGGAGATTGCGGGCCCACGGGCAGATCCTTAACGCAGGCGGCCAGCATAGAACCCGCACCTAATGCTAACAACCTGAGGACATTGCGCCGGCTCATCCTGATCTGGTCGAAACCGGGCGCGGTCCCGCCAACGAGAACAGTCCGGTCCGTAGAGCGACCCATGAAGGATACCTCCTACAGGATAGCGATCGGGTTGAACAGGGTCCCTGTGCCGCGTGGAAGGCGCAGGGGGGCGGCGACCACCATGAAAGCCCAGCGATTCTGCTCTACACAGAGGGGCACCAACTCTTCGAATTGCAGGCTGTCTGCGCAGGTCATGCCCATGGCCACGATCTGCAAGACATGAATGGGGTAAGCCACCCCCTCCACGTGGGCGGGCACGGTCTCGCCATCGCCATCAGGCAGGAACGCCGCCACCTTGCGCTCGTGAAGCAGAGTCATCGCGGCGGGATGCAATCCCGCTTTGCCCTGGCCATCGTAGCCATTGTCCCAAGGGCCCAGTTCCAGGCGACGGCGATGGTGACCGGTACGGAAGAGGAGGATATCTCCCTCGCCAAGGCGCACACCCTGGGCTTCTTCGGCTGCCACCAACTCGTCGACCGTCACCGCCTGGCCTGGTTCCAGCCACTGGACCCCACGCAAGCGCGGGATGTCCAGCAGTACGCCGCGCCCCACAATGCCATGCGCGCAAGTGGTAATGTCCATCAGCGTGGGTCCCTGCGAGTTGACGCTGCTGGCCGCTTTGCCGTTATAGAGTGTTCCCTTGTAACTGATGTGGCAAAGCGCATCGATATGCGTGTGACAATCGCCGTGACAGGCACAACCCATATAGTCCAGGGCAAAACGCGGCTCGGGGAAGCCGATATCGATATCATGGCCCTGGGTCATATGGTGTATGGCAGGATTGGGATTATCCGGCCCAGCCATGGTGCTGATGGGGATAGACAGAGAGACTGTCCGTCCGGAACGGACGAGAGCCGCGGCGGCGCGAACGTGCTCGGGGGTGATATAGTTGAGCGTGCCCCACTCATCGTCTGGCCCCCAGCGACCCCAATTGCAGAGCGAACGAAAGAGCCGGTCGAATTCGTCACCACGCATCATCACAGGCTTCTTGGTCATGATCTAGCTCCCACCCATGTCTATACTGCTACACCCACTGGGTGGCCCCGGCGGGTTAGGCAACGGCGACCCCTCCATGTCCCGGCCCACGCGGGATGATCGGCCAGATATCCACCACGACATCATCTTCTACGACGTGATAAACATCGTACAGGTTGATGGTGGTGGGGGCATAGCCAGGGACAAGCTCCACGGTATCACCGAGGGCAAGCTTGCAACGGTCATCCACGTCAAAGAGGGCATGTTCCTCGGCAAAGGAACGGGCCTGATAGCCAGGATATTCCACCATAGTAGGTAGCGCGTGGTCGGTGCCGATGGACTTGATCCCTGCATCCAGCACAATGGTATATCCATGCTGCACCACCACGGTTGAGAGCACGGTGAGCGCCCTGCCGAAATCCGCCACCAGACTGCCGTGAAAGTTGTCCATGAACAGATACGATCCGGCCTGTATCTCGGTCACCCGCGGATGCAGACTGGTGATATCGTACGTGCCGGTTCCACCCGCCGACACGACCTCACAAGCGAATCCCGCATCGGCAAGACGCTGGACG